>DCQY01000072.1 GCA_002323995.1 Akkermansiaceae bacterium UBA1506
GCGCACTTGCTCCCTAATCCCTGCTTCGAGCTGGTTCGCCACGATGTTATCGACCCTTTTAAGTTTGAGGTCGACCAGATCTACAATCTCGCCTGCCCCGCGTCCCCGCCGCACTACCAATTCAATCCCATCAAGACGACCAAGACTTCCGTGATGGGAGCCATCAACTGCCTTGGCCTCGCCAGGCGCGTCAAAGCCCGCGTCTTCCAGGCCTCCACCTCTGAAGTCTATGGCGATCCTGAAGTCCACCCCCAGCCGGAGTCCTATAAAGGCAGTGTCAATCCCATCGGTATCCGCGCCTGCTACGATGAAGGCAAGCGTTGCGCCGAAACGCTCTTTTTCGATTACCATCGTCAGAACGACGTCGATATCCGCGTGGTCCGCATCTTTAACACCTATGGCCCCCGCATGCTGCCTGACGACGGACGCGTCGTTTCCAACTTCATCGTCCAGGCCCTCAAAGGGGAGGACATCACCATCTACGGTGACGGCACCCAGACCCGCTCCTTCTGCTATGTCGACGACCTCATCGAAGGCTTCGTCCGCCTCATGAACACCGAAGGCGTCACGGGGCCCATTAATATCGGTAACCCTGGAGAATTCACTATGCTTGAACTCGCCGAGCTCATCCTTAAGCAAGTCGGCGGCAGTTCCAAGCTCAGCTTTCACCCGCTCCCTAGCGATGATCCACTTCAACGACAACCCGACATAACTCTGGCCAAAGAAAAACTGGGCTGGGAGCCCTCCGTATCACTCGAGCAGGGCCTCGAGAAAACGATCGATTACTTTCGCGGCCTCGTTGCCGGTCACTAAAGTCATCCGCTTCATTATCTAGCACTATTTGTGACGAGCTAAGTCGCCAAGCGCCTCTCGAAATTATTTTCACGGCATAACGTTGGTGAAAAGCGCACTGGTTTTATCACATACTAATAAATCTCAAAATCTGCATTCAATTAACAAATAGTTATATTTTCATGCTTCGCAGATAGAATGTGGCATTTGTCAAAATTTTCTTTCACTTGATGCAACAAGTAAATCGCATCAATCATTCCGAATTAAAGAAAAAATCAGCTAAGGGTGGGATCTCTACAATGGCTGCTCAAGCCACCACGATCTGCATTCAGATCGTCTCAACAATCGTTCTAGCCCGCATATTAACCCCAAGCGACTATGGCATAGTTGCTATGGTCCTAGTTGTCACTGGATTCGCCGGCGTGTTTCGCGACTTAGGCTTGTCCACCGCAGCAATACAGGCGAAAAATCTTTCCCGTGAACAACAAAGCAACTTATTCTGGCTAAACATTGCCGCTGGCACATTGCTAACTGCATTGGTCGCTTCACTCTCTCCAGCCATCTCCTGGTTCTACTCTGAGCCTAGACTAAAGATGGTAACCATAGTACTCTCTGCAAACTTTCTTATAGCAAGCATTGGAGCCCAGCACAACGCACACCTCGCTCGCGAAATGCGTTTGTACGTAAGTGCTACTGCGAATGTTTTCGGGGCAATCATTGGGCTACCCGTTTCAATCTTTCTCGCCCTTCAAGGAGCCTCTTACTGGGCTTTAGTGATTGCCTCTCTCTCCTCTAGTCTGACCTCTACGCTGATTCTTTGCAAACTGTCGCGACTAAAAATATCGCTACCCACGAAGACAGGAGACGTTAGAAAACTTTTAAATTTTGGAGTGAGCATCACTGCATTCGACATCGTAAATTACTTTAGTCGCAATTTGGACAACGCTCTCATTGGGAGATTCCTCGGCTCTCTACCGCTGGGACTTTACAGCCGAGCGTATTCGATCCTCATGCTTCCAATAGGAACTCTACGAGGCCCCATCAATGCGGTAGGTCTTCCAGCGCTGAGTCGCCTGCAAGACGACAAAGCAGCGTTCAAAAAATGTTTCTGCCGTCTTACTCGCATCTTAGCCTTCGTCTCTATGCCACTGACGGCCTTCTTTCTAGTTTCCGGCAAACCCTTAACCAACGTGATCTTTGGATCAAACTGGCAAGGTGTGGCGCCTATTTATCAAGTCCTTGCAGCAGTTGGTTTCATCCAGCCTGTTTCGAGCCTAGGTGGGATGCTAATGCTCTCTCTTGGAGAAGGCCGAAAATATTTCCAAGTTGGCTTGGTAGGAGCGATACTAGCCTCCGGGTCCTTTGTTATCGGTCTATTTTGGGGTGCTATAGGAGTCGCGTCATCCTACGCTATCATGACCTACTTAACACTTCTACCAATGATGATCTGGATTCTGAAAGGTAGCCCCGTTTCTTTACAAGATTTCTTTCTTTCAATCAACTCACCAGCCTTCTCTAGCATAGCAAGCGCGATACTGACTTATCTGTTATCGTTAAAATACCCCTCAGGACCCGACGTCCTCCTCATTACGCTCCAACTCCTCAGTTTTTCATTTTTTTACCTTGGTTTCACCTACACAACGAAAAGCGGAAGGGAAAATGTCTCTTATTGCGTTAACTTAATTAAAATGCAGTTTTCAAAATAGGATATGAACACGCGCATTCCTGTCGCTATTCCTGATCTTTCAGGAAATGAAAAAAACTATGTACAAGATGCATTGGATAGCACATGGATATCTTCATCTGGGAAGTACCTAGATCAATTCGAAAGCGATTTTGCCCAAGTTTGCGGGTCTAAACACTGCCTTGCTGTCTCTAATGGCACCGTTGCTTTGCACCTTGCCCTTCTTACTCTAAATGTAATGCCGGGCGATGAGGTTATCGTCCCATCATTAACCTACGTCGCCACAGCGAATGCAGTAAAGTATGTCGGCGGAGTCCCAGTTTTTGTTGACGTTATGTCTTCAGACTGGTGCTTGTCGCCGGAAAAGATCGAAGACGCGATCACACCAAGGACCAAAGGCATTATAGCTGTCCATCTATATGGTCATCCCGCCGATATGGATTCGATAAATCATATCGCAGGCGTCAATGGCCTATGGGTTGTGGAGGATGCTGCTGAAGCACCATTCGCGAGTTACAAGGGAAGACCAACTGGATCTCTCGCAACGATCGCCACTTTTTCTTTTTACGGAAACAAGGTCATAACTTCCGGCGAGGGCGGTGCAATCACTTTGAATGAGGACCGCCTCGCGCTTAGAGCAAAAACACTACGTGGCCAAGGTGTCGACCCAAACAGAAGATACTTTTTCCCTATCACTGGCTACAACTTTCGACTCACAAATGTCGCCGCAGCAATCCTCTGTGCGCAACTGGAACGACATGTTGAGATCATCGAAGCTCGCAAGAGAATCTACCAACTCTATGAAGAGAAATTAAGTGATGTCTCAGGAGTCCATTTTCAGCCAGTCTCGGAGGACGTTGTCCTTAGCCCATGGCTTTTTTGTATAACCATCGATGAAGATGCCGGAAAGACTAGGGACGAGGTCGCGCAAAGGTTGGAAGATCAAGACATCGAAACCCGCCCATTTTTCATTCCTCTTCACCTCTTACCGCCGTTTCGGGAAGACGCGCATAACCGATCGGCAGATCTTTCCAACACCCTAAGGCTATCAGCTTCAGGTATGAATCTTCCGACCTACACCAATCTGTCTGAAAATAAGATTGAAAGGATAACGAATACAATCAAGGGATTCCTAGATAATGCCTAACAAAGCTACGGTTGAATTTAGAAAGCTCGCCGGCAGAGACGTTTACCAGCTTGTGGAATTCTTTCTAGAAGTTAAACGAGATCAACTAGATAAATTTTTCCATCCTCATCAATTCAACAAAGCTACCGCAAAGCACATCAGCGAATATAGCGGAGAGGACTTCTACTGTGCTGCATGGAGGGGTTCTAGCATTGTAGGCTACGGCATGCTGAGGGGGTGGGATGAGGGATACAAAACTCCGACTCTTGGCGTAGTTGTGTCAAACAACCAACAAGGTAAAGGGCTCGGACAACAGTTAACAGAATTTCTCATCAAACAAGCACGATTCATGGGAGCAAAGTCGATTCGCCTAAAAGTTTACACAAAGAACACCCCGGCGCATCGACTTTACAAGAAACTTGGGTTTAAATTTGAGCCCTTTGGGCCGGGAGAGCAACTAGGGCATATCCATTTGGAATGAATGAACGAGAACCTCCTTATTTGCACTGATGACTCTGCCTTCCCGCAAAATTTCATTTCAGGGTACGAAAAAAACGGCGTCACGCCGTTTGTGGGCACAAAGAATTTCTTCTTAGACTGTGGCGCAGCGGCTTATACTCATTTCTTTTGGCCTGAAGAAATGTGCGACTGGTCCTTACCGAGCAGGTCCCAAATATCTCATCTTTCCGCAATGCTAGAAAGAAGATCCGGGGGTTCGAAAATCATACAATCAGTAAACAATCTTATACCACACGAGAGTGGTGATAACCAAATTTGGAAAGAGCTATATCAACTATTTTACCGCCATGCTGCTGTCATTCATCACTTCAGCCGCATTTCAAAAGAGATTGTATGTCGTGAATTTCCTGAGACCCGGTCAGCAAACCATGTTATTCACACGGGAATTGACTATACGAAAATTCAAGAGTTTAGAACTGTCTCCCGCGAAGCAGCAAGAAAACGTTTTGGTCTTAAAGATGATGAATGTGTGTTCCTAATCTTTGGAGCGATTCGATCGATGCAGGAACTCGAATTGATTCGCTCAGCATGGAAGCGGTCACAAGCAAAGAACAAAAAACTGTTATTCGCGGGAAGACTAAATCTCAGGCAAGCATCAAAACTAAAAATGAAAGTCGCACAGAGAACCCTGAGAGCAGCACTCTGGGAACTAAAGGCCCACAACCATTGCAAATTCATTCCTGAATCGGAGGTCCCGGAACTTTTTGACGCTGCAGATGCCACCATTGTGCTCCGACAAAACTCTCTCAGCTCAGGAATTCCATGCCTCGCCATGACCCTTGGGAAATATGTTATTGTTCCAAGATTAAATGCGATGGAAGAGTATGTAGAGGGAACTGAAAACGGGCTTTACTCGCCCGGATCAGCAGAAGATTTGGCCGGAGCGATCGATTTAGCTACAAAAACAAACCTAAAGGCCATTGGTATGAAAAATATTACTCATGCTAAGCAATGGAATTGGGAAGTGGGCGCACTAAAAGTTCTGAACGCAGCGAAGAATACGTGATACTAAAACCCGATCATTGAGAATTCTTTCTATTAAAATACCTTTGAACCCAGTTACGAGTAAGACAGTTCGTAATCAACGAAAAATATGTTCAATACGAGATGACCACTACGAGTCGCCGCTCCACAAAAGTTAAAAGATTTCACCGCAGCAAATCCCAAGCTCCCCGTTAAAAAGCAGGGTTTTCCACTCAAGTTTAAATTTTTCCAAATTTTTACCCACAAAGAATCTGATTCTATGAACATTTGCTGCATCGGAGCGGGATACGTGGGAGGCCCCACCATGGCCATGATCGCCTCACGCTGTCCTGACATTCAGGTTAATGTGGTCGACATCAATGAAGAACGTATCGCCGCTTGGAATTCAGAAGAACTCCCTATATTTGAACCTGGTCTCAATAAAATTGTTCAGGACGCCCGCGGAAAGAACCTCCACTTTCACACGGAGGTCGAAACGGCCATCAGGGCCGCTGATATCATTTTTGTTTGTGTTGGCACGCCCACTAAGGCTGGCGGCATCGGCGCCGGCAAAGCCGCGGATCTGCGCTACATTGAACTCGCTGCCCGCACCATCGCCAAGGTTTCCGAAGGTCCGAAGATCATCGTGGAGAAGAGCACCATCCCCGTTCGCACCGCAGAGGCGCTGCGCACCATCCTTGCCGCCAACTCCGAGAACGGTCACTTCCAGGTGCTCTCCAATCCCGAGTTCCTAGCCGAGGGCACGGCCATGGCCGACCTAGACAACCCGGACCGCATCCTCATCGGAGGAGAACCCACCCCCGAAGGACAGGCCGCCGTCGAAAGCCTTGTCAATGTCTACAACCACTGGGTGCCACGAGAAAAAATCATCACGACCAACCTCTGGTCTTCCGAGCTTTCCAAGCTCGTTGCCAACGCTTTCCTTGCCCAGCGCATTTCCTCTATCAACAGCATCTCCGCCCTCTGCGAAGCCACAGGTGCCGACGTCGATGAAGTGGCCAACGCCATCGGGACCGACTCCCGCATCGGCACAAAATTCCTCAAGGCGTCCGTCGGATTCGGCGGATCCTGCTTTCAGAAAGATGTGCTCAACCTCTCTTACCTCTGCGAACACTTCGGCTTACCTAAAGTCGCCGCCTATTGGAAGCAGGTCATCGAAATGAATGACTGGCAAAAGAGCCGGTTCACCAAGAATATCGTCAGCACGCTTTTCAAAACGGTCACTGGCAAACGCATCGCCCTGCTCGGGTGGGCCTTCAAAAAAGATACCAATGACACCCGCGAATCAGCAGCCATTTATGTCTGCCGCGACCTCCTGCTCGAAGAAGCCACCGTCGCGGTCTATGATCCCAAGGTCGATCCCGAGCAGATGAAGCGCGACCTTCTTTACACTGGCCTTCCCGAGAATCTGCTCGAGAATCTGGAAGTCTGTGACAGCGCGAAGGCTGCTTCCGACCAAGCTCACGGCACCGCAGTCCTCACTGAGTGGGATGATTTCAAGACACTCGACTGGAAGGCTATCCACGAAAGCATGTTCAAGCCCGCCTTCCTCTTCGACGGCCGCAACCTTCTCGACCACTCT
>DCQY01000123.1:0-45009 GCA_002323995.1 Akkermansiaceae bacterium UBA1506
GGGATACCAGGCAACCACCACAGCCTGCTTGTCTTTAAAATCCGAAAGCTGATAGGTCTTGCCATCGCTTCCCATCATGGAGAAGTCCGGCGCGGCATCGCCGACAGCAAGATCGGCTCGGGCGTTTGAATTGAATGCGGTCATTCCTAAGAGAACACCCGCAATGAGGAGTGCTTTTTTCATGTTCATTGAAAGTTTGTTCAACCAAACCACGACCAACTTACTAAGCAACAGGGTGAATGTCGACCTTTAGCTAGTAGCTTATGAATACAGGGCAATTCTACTGTCGAAGATAACTTGGACTTTTTGTAGAGGAGGCACTCGCGGAGGCAATCCAGCACCAATTAGGCGGGTGATTGTTTACGGAGAATGAGGCTACTGGTTGATAAGAAAAGCGCTTTGCTGCGGTCGGTTTCCGGAGAGATAGCCGCATTTGGCATCGAAAAAGACCAATGAAATCCGCATGTGCCAAGGCGTCTTCTGTGAAAGAGTTCCGACATGAACCAGACCCACCTACCACATCATTACGCCGTTTCTTTTTAAGTTAAATAGCGTACTCTTAGTAACCATGTTGCGTGTGATTACCCTGATGCTTTTTGCTATCTTCGCCATAGCCGCTGGCGCAGAAGGGCCAATCGATTTCAACAAAGACATTCGACCGATTCTTTCCGGCAAATGCTTTGCCTGTCATGGGCCGGACGAGGCGGAACGTGGAGGTAAACTTCGTCTCGACACCCAGGAGGGATCGCGCAAGGACCTTGGGGGCTACGCCGCTGTTGCTCCTGGTGATGTCAGCGATAGCGAGCTCATCTATCGCGTCCTCACCGATGATGACAACGACGTCATGCCACCTTCTGATAAAGGCGCTCCGTTGACGAAAGAGGAAGTCGCTCTCCTCAAGAGTTGGATCGAACAAGGTGGTAAATACGCCACTCACTGGGCCTACGAGAAGCCGGTGCGCCCGGCAGTCCCTGAAAAATCGACTACCGGCTGGCCCACTCGCAATCCGATCGACCATTTTATCCACCAGCGCCTCAAAAGTGAAGGACTGGGACCTTCAGCGGACGCGAATCGCTATACCATTGCCCGTAGGGTCGCTCTCGATCTAACTGGCGTTCCACCTACCTGGGAAGAAGTCAGAGACTTCGTCCGGGATCATCGACGCGATGCCTACGAACACTTCGTCGACGCCCAGCTCGCTAAGCCGACCTACGGTGAACGCTGGGCGGCCATGTGGCTCGACTTGGCGCGCTATGCCGATTCGGCTGGCTACGCGAACGATCCCAACCGCTCCATCTGGTCCTACCGGGACTGGGTTATCGATGCCTTCAATCAAAACCAACCCTTTGATCAGTTCACGATCGACCAGATCGCCGGAGACCTCGTTGCAAACCCTACCAGTGAGCAACTCGTGGCAACCGCTTTTAACCGCAACACCCCGACCAACAGCGAAGGCGGCACCAATGATGAAGAATTCCGCAACGTCGCTGTCGTCGATCGCGTCAACACCACCTTCGAAGTCTGGATGGGTACTACGATGGCTTGCGCCCAATGCCACACCCACAAATACGATCCCATCACCCACCACGAGTATTTTCAAATTTTTGACTACTTCAATCAGAGTGCCGACAACGACCAAAAAGACGAGAGCCCGCTTCACGAAATCTGGACCGACGACCAGCTTGAAACCAGGCAGTCGCTCACGCAGCAAATCGATTCACTCGCCGAAACTCTCGAAGCTGAAACTCAGGAACTGGCGCGGGCCCGCCAAGCATGGCTGAAGACTTTCCATCAACCACCCACTTGGGAACCGCTCGTTCTAAATCGAAGCGAAGCGAACAATACCATCCTGCTGCGCGACCCGAATCATCCTGATCGAATCATCCAACAAGGCGACCGCCCCGAAACGTCCCACTACACCGTCCAGTTTCCCGGCAAAGGGCGGAAAGTCACCGGACTGCAGCTGAAAGTGCACAAGGAACAGGCCACGAACTTTGTGCTTTCAAAAATCAATGCAAGCTGGACGCCGTCATCACCCACTCCTATCGAAGGGCGCTTTGTTAGGGTTTCCCTGGAAGGGAACAAGAAAATGATTCACCTCGCCGAAGTCGAAATCTTCAGCAACGGCAGCAACATCGCCTCCGAAGGAGTGGCTAGCCAGAACTCCACCGGCTTCGGCGGTCCTGCCGGACTTGCCATCGACGGAGACACCAACGGCTTTTACCAGAATGGCTCCGTTAGCCACACCGCTGTGGGCAAGAATCCCTGGTTTGAAGTGGATCTCAAGTCGATCCGCCCCATCGACAGCATCGCCATCTGGAATCGCATGGACAAGGGCACAGAGAACCGCCTCCAGGGCTACCACATCACGGTTCTCGACGAAGGTCGCAACGTTGTCTGGGAAAAGTCCCCGGAAGATTTCCCTAAGCCGAGCACCATCTTCAGCCTCAAGGGCGCCCGCCCCCTTGAATTCCGCGCAGCATTCGCCGACTACGAGCAGAACGGATTCCCTGCCAAGAGCGTCATCGACGAACCGGTTGATCCCAAGAAGGGCTGGGCCATCGGCGGCGGTCTGAATCAACCCCACGAACTGACCCTGGTGCTGAACACGCCTCTCACGCTCGGCGATGGCAACCTCAAGATTGAGCTCCTTCAAGAGTCCGAACACAAGCGCCACATCCTTACCCACTTCAGCCTCGCGACTTCCGGCAACAAGCAACTCCAGACCTGGGCCGGCATCCCCGAAAACGTGCGCACCCTGATCATCAAGCAGAAGCGCAGCGCCGAAGAAGAAAAAGAACTCGCCAGCTACCACCGCACCATCGCAAAGGAACTGGCTCCGCAGCGAAATCAATTGGTAAAACTTGAGAAGGAACTTAATGCCATGAAGCCTGTCACCGTTCCTGTCATGCAGGACCTTCCCGCTGATCAGGAGCGCGAATCTTTCATCCACATACGGGGTAACTACAAGAATTCGGGCGATCAGGTCCACCGCGGCACACCGGCCGTTTTTCATCCGGTCGATGAAAGCCTTCCCTCAAACCGACTGCAACTCGCTCACTGGCTTATTGATTCGGAAAATCCGCTTACCGCTCGCGTTATCGTAAATCGTTTCTGGGAGCAGATTTTCGGCACCGGCATTGTGGCTACTAGCGAGGAATTTGGATCGCAGGGTGATCAGCCCACTCACCCCGAGCTTCTCGATTGGCTCGCGATCGAATTCCAAGAGTCCGGCTGGGACGTAAAGGCACTGCTCAAGCTCATGGTAACCTCCGCCACCTACCGACAGGTTTCTGAACTCACCCCGGAACTGGAGGACAAGGATCCGTTCAACCGCTTCTACGCCCGCGCGCCGCGCTTCCGAATTCCTGCAGAAATGATCCGCGACCAGGCCCTCTTCGTCAGCGGACTGATTAGCGACAAGATGCACGGTGAACCCGTCAATCCTCCACAGCCTGACCTAGGTCTCAAAGCCGCCTTTGGTGCAAAGACAGACTGGGTCACCAGTCAGGGGGAAGACCGCTATCGCCGCGGCATCTACACCAGTTGGAGACGGTCCAGCCCCTACCCCAGCATGGCTACCTTTGATGCGCCTAACCGCGAAATCTGCACCTCACGACGCATTCGCACCAACACACCATTGCAAGCGCTCGTGACCCTCAACGACCCGGTCTACGTCGAAGCCGCCCAAGCCTTGGCCCGTCAGTCCATCGAACAAGGTGGCGACACGGTAGAAGGACAAATCGCGCACGCCATGCAAACGGCTCTACTTCGCTATCCCAAGAATGACGAAGTGGAACGCCTCGCAAAGCTCTACGAAGAGAGTCGTGTCGAATTCTCAAACCAACCCGAGGCTGCTGAAACCTTTGCCACCAATCCGATTGGGCCCCTCCCCGAAGGAACCAACGCCACCGAACTCGCAGCTCTCACCCTAGTCGGTAACGTGATCCTTAACCTCGACGAAATCTTTCTTAAGCGCTGAAGCGATGAATCCATTTCTCGAAAAAATCCAACTTGGCACCCGCCGCCATTTTCTCAGGCATTCCGCGGCGGGGCTTGGGGGTATGGCGCTGAACTCACTGCTTGCTCAGGAAAGTTATGGAGCCAACACGACGCCAAATCCACTCACGCTAAAATCAGGCCACTTTCCCGGCAAAGCCAAGCGAGTCATCTACCTGCATATGACGGGTTCCCCTCCCAACCTAGACATGTTCGACTACAAGCCCAAGCTTATCGAGCACAGCGAGCAGGATTGCCCTGATGAATTCCTCAAAGGGCGCGAATTCGCCTTCACCACAGGCGTTCCAAAGCTGCTGGGATCCCCCCGCGAGTGGAATCAAGTCGGGCAGAACGGCACCTGGATGTCCGATGCCATTCCTCACCTCCACGGCGTCGCCGACGAGATGTGCATGGTCCACTCCATGTATACCGATCAGTTCAACCATGCCCCTGCAGAACTGCTCGTCTACACTGGCTCTCCCCGTGGCGGTCGCCCTTCGATGGGATCTTGGGTAACTTATGGACTGGGATCTGAAAACGAAAATCTGCCCGGATTTGTCGTTCTCATTTCCAGCGGTAGTCAGCCTAATGGTGGTAAAAATTCGTTTGGCTCCGGATTTCTCCCCAGTGTTTATCAGGGCGTACAATGTCGTTCCAAAGGCGACCCGGTGCTTTACTCATCTGACCCGGCCGGGATGAGCCGTAACTTACGCCGCCAAAGTCTCGACGCCTTGGCTGATCTCAATCAAATCCAGGCAGAAGAAATGGGTGATCCCGAAACCCTAACCCGGATTTCCCAATACGAACTCGCCTTTCGTATGCAGACCGCCGTACCGGAGGTGATGGATATCTCCAAAGAAAGTGCCAAAACACTAGAAGCCTACGGTGCGACTCCCGGCGAATCGAGCCTGGCCAACAACTGCCTTCTCGCCCGCCGTCTCGTTGAAGCGGGAACCCGTTTTGTTCAACTCTTCGACTGGGGCTGGGACTATCACGGCACTCGCGAAGACAGTGGTATTACCAGTGGACTCACCACGAAATGCGCCACGATGGATAAACCGGTAGCCGCTCTTATCAACGATCTCAAAGATCGCGGATTACTCGATGAAACTTTGATTGTTTGGGGCGGCGAATTCGGACGCACCCCGTTCCGTGAAGGTCGCACCTCCAAGAGCCAGATCCTTGGCCGCGACCACTATCCCGATTGCTTTACCATGTGGATGGCCGGCGGCGGCGTGAAAGGCGGCTTCGACTATGGTCAGACTGACGAACTTGGCTTCAGTGTCGCGGAAGATGCTGTTCACATTCATGATCTCCAAGCAACGATCCTCCACCAACTCGGACTTGACCACGAAAAACTGATCTATCGCTTCCAGGGACGTGATTTCCGACTGACAGATGTTCACGGGCATGTGGTGAAGGACTTGCTTTCCTGATCAAAAGCGTCGTCCGAGCGAGTCAGGCAGATTTCGCGCTCCTTCCCCACGAGAATACTTCCCTGATTACGCCAGATTCAATCTGCCTTTTTGAACTCACTTTATACCAAACTTAAGACGGTCGAGTCTTACCCATGAAATTCTTTTTTATCTACGTCCTCGCGGCGGTCTCATCTGCCCTCTATCTGGCAGCGTCCGCCTCTTTTGCAGGCGAAAATTGGCCTCAATTCAGAGGCCCTGCGGGAGATGGGGTCGCTCACAGCACCAATCTGCCCATCTATTGGAGCGAAAATAAGAACATCGTCTGGAAAACTGCGATCCACGGTCTCGGTTGGTCGTCTCCCGTTATCTACGGCCAGCAGATCTGGCTCACCACAGCCACTCAAGACGGCACTGAGCTTTCTGTTCTCTGTCTCGACAAAGATTCAGGAGAAATCCTGCTGGACCAAAAACTATTTGAAATCTTGGAGCCCCAATTCGCACACAAATTTAACAGCTATGCCTCTCCCACTCCCGTGATTGAAAAAGGACGTGTCTACGTCACCTGGGGATCTCCTGGCACGGCCTGCCTCGATACCCGGACTTTTGATGTCCTCTGGACCAGGGATGATCTCGTTTGCGATCACTTTCGCGGAGCCGGCTCTTCCCCGATCATCTACGAAGAATCTTTGATCCTGCCCTACGATGGCGCGGACTATCAATACATCCTCGCCATGAACAAAAATACGGGCGAAACAAAGTGGAAAACGGACCGCTCTGTCGACTTCAAAGACCTTGACGAAAACGGCCAACCCAAAGCTGAAGGCGATTTCCGTAAAGCATTTGCTACCCCTCACATTGCCATTCTCGGCGGCGAGCCTGTGTTGATCAGCCAGGGCGCCATGGCCACC
The DNA here is from genome assembly GCA_002323995.1 of Akkermansiaceae bacterium UBA1506. GTDB lineage: Bacteria > Verrucomicrobiota > Verrucomicrobiia > Verrucomicrobiales > DEV007 > Arctic95D-9. Next base: position 6,326 of record DCQY01000123.1, read on the forward strand.
TATGCTTATGATCCGGCGACGGGCAGAGAGCTCTGGCGCTACGACGAACACGACAACCACTCCGCTAGCGCGCGACCTGTCATTCTCGGTGAGACTGTTTATGTTCCAACGGGTTTTCCTAAACCTTCCCTGCTGGCTCTACCCGGGAACAAGAAAGGGGTATTAAAGGAATCTGATCTTCATTGGAAATTAGCGCTGAACAAGGGCACCCCGAAGAAGCCTTCACTACAACTGGTTGGCGGTTACCTCTACGCTGTCAGCGACAGCGGAATCGGGAGTTGCTGGGAAGCCAAGTCCGGGGAGGAAAAATGGATCGCCCGTGTTGGTGGCAACTACTCCGCCTCTCCCATCTTTGCTAACGGCAAAATCTACTTTTGTAGCGAAGAAGGGAAAACCACCGTGATTGAAGCCACCCCGGACGGCTACAAGGTTATCGCTGAGAACACCATCGGTGATGGATTCATGGCATCACCTGCAGTGAGTGGTGAAACTCTCTTTCTAAGGAGTCGCAGCAACCTCTACGCTATCCGCAGGCCCTAATCGGTTTTAAACCACAGGCTTATTCAAGCCACGTCACGTTCTTGCCCGATAATTTAACCACAAAAAATTCCTATCCAAATCGAGATGGCCGGATTCCTACAAAAACTGTCCACGCCATCCTAGACCCCTCGGGATTCGTTATTTATAGATAGACCCTGCGAGTCAATGAAGTTTATTACCCCCCTCTGTCTGCTAGCAGCGACGACAACTCTCATTGCGATGAGTGGCGCAACTGTCGTGGCCGATCCTCAACCGGTCAAACACAGCCCCACAGTAGCAGCTTCGGATAGGAACGAAGCAGGAGCTCTGTTTCAACGATTACGCAATAGTCAACTCCAGCCGCTTGACGCCAATGCCTCTCTGGAAATGGTTACCCGCACGCTCGCGGAAACCGTCAACCCCGCCTCCCAAGCCGCTCTCCTGAGGGGGATGAAAGAAGGACTTGAGGGACAGCGACAAATTGAGCCACCCCAAGGATGGTCGCAAATCAGCAAAACGCTATTGCGTAGCGAAACACCCGATGTCGCAACACTGACCCGGGAGCTCAGTCAAATCTTCGGGGATGAAGCAGCCATTCAGCTAGCACTCGAAACGCTGAAAAACCAATCTCTTCCCGCTCCAACGAGGCGTGCCGCGCTTCATTCGCTCGTTGCCCAGCAAAACCCTGAACTCCCCGCCATTCTTCCGGAACTGATCACTCACCGGTCGATCAGACTTGACGCTATTAGGGCTTACTCCAGCATCCGTAGCGAGAAAGCCCCCGAACAATTGCTGAGCCTGTATCCAAAACTTGAGCCAAGTGCCCAGCGTGCAATCATTGAAACTCTCGCCAGCCGCAGGAACTACGCTGAGTCACTTCTCGCCGCAATTAAGAAAGGGCAAATTGAAAAGCAGGCGATTCCAACGTACACGGCACGTTCCCTCAGTGAAATGTTGGGCAAGCCTTTCACTGAGGTCTACGGCGACCTTGGTGAACTCTCGGCCGACAAAGAGCAGCTCATTTCCAAATACCGAGCTCTACTGACCAACGAAACCGTCTCTCGAGGAGATCTCCATGCAGGCAAAGCCGTCTATGACCGCACTTGTTCGGCCTGTCATGTCCTCTACGGGAAAGGCGGTAAAATCGGCCCTGATTTAACAGGCTCCAACCGGGCGGACCTTGACTATATCCTTCTCAATATGCTCGATCCCAGCGGGGACATTCCAGAGGCCTACCAACTTGTCACTGTCACGACCAACAATGGGCAACTCGTCGCCGGAACCGTCGCCGATGAAGATGATCAGCGCCTCGTCCTTAACAGCATCGGACTCCAGAGAACTATTTTAAAATCCGATATTCAAAACCGCTCGACTTCTCCCTACTCCATGATGCCGGAAGGTCTTCTTCTCTCGCTTCCTGACAAAGATGTCATCAATCTCGTCAAGTATCTGCGGACAACCGAAAAAATAGCAGCCAAGCCATGAAGTCTATCCCTCTCACCATTCTTATTCCCTGCATTACTTTTTGGGTCAGCGCTACCTCAGGCAAAGAACTGAAAACCAGCGATGCTCCCTTCCTCACCCCCGAGGAAGCCGTCGCTAAGATGGAGGTTGAGGACAAATTCGAAATTTCGATTTATGCAGCAGAGCCGGATATCGGCGAACCAATCGCTTTTACCTTTGACGGTAAAGGCAGGATCTGGGTAGTGGAGAACTACAACTACGTGGACCGCCGCAATCACAAAGAGGGTGAAGAACTTACTCGCATCCAGATTTTTGAGGACACCGACGGCGACGGTGTCCACGACACCAAAAAACTCTTCACTGACGAACTCACCTTCAGCTCCGGCATCGCCGTAGGAATGGGCGGTGTCTACGTCGGGATGCCTCCCTACCTTGCCTTTATTCCCGATGCCGATGGAGATGACCAGCCAGACGGTCCCCCTGAAGTTCTGCTCGACGGTTGGGGTATTCAGGATCGGCATGAGACCCTCAACAGTTTCATCTGGGGGCCCGACGGTTGGCTTTATGGATGCCACGGCGTTTTCACCACTTCGATGGTAGGCAAGCCAGGCGACAAGGAAGAAGAACGTGAATTTATCGACGGCGGCATCTGGCGCTATCATCCGACCAAAGACGAGTTCGAAGTCTTCGCTCGCGGACTATCGAACCCATGGGGATTTGACTTCAATGACGAAGGGCAGGGATTCGCCACTTGCTGCGTTATTCCGCACCTCTTCCACGTGGTCCAAGGTGGCTACTATCACAAGCAAAGTAAGCCTCATATCAACCCATACGTTTACGATTACATCACCACGATACGAGATCACACTCACCGGTCAGCGCACGGAGGAGCCCGTTTCTACCTAGCCGACACCTTCCCCGAAGAGTACCACAATCACCTCTTCATGTGTAATATCCACCAACATCAGGTTCTAACAGATTACATGCCACGGAAGGGCTCCAGTTTCATCGGCAGCCATGGATTTGATTTTGTCACGACCAACGATCTTGCCTGGGTGGGATTCAGTATTCTTACAGGACCGGAAGGTGGCGTTTATGTCCTCGACTGGCACGATACTGATATCTGTGGCAACGCCATTAACTTTCCTGACAGCGGTAGAATCTATCAAATCATGCCGAAAGGCGTTGACCCAATCAAGCGACCCGATATCCCTTCTCTGTCAGACCTTGAATTAGCGAAACTCCAGCTTCATCGAAACGACTGGTATGTCCGCCAAGCGAGAACAGAGCTACAATATCGGGCTCACACTGGAAATCTCGATCAAGCCTCTGTCTACGAGGAACTTCTCCAACAATTTGGCTCAGCCACAACTTCTGGGAAGCGACTTCGAGCCCTCTGGGCCCTGCATGTCACGGGTGGAAAAAATGAGAATGACTTAACCAATTTGCTGGACCATGAAGACGAATACGTTCGGGCTTGGGCTATACAATTTCTCTCCGAGGATCGAAACTTAGGTGAGAAAGTGCTGACCAAATTCGCAACCATGGCGAAGGAAGATCCCTCGCCCGTCGTACGTCTTTACCTCACATCCGCCCTACAACGAATTCCGTTTGAACAACGCTGGGAAATACTCTCATCACTCGTCACCCGCGAGGAGGATGTGGAAGACAACAACATCCCCCGAATGCTTTGGTTCGCCCTTGAACCAATGGTCCCAGACCATCCCGAAAAAGCTTTGCAACTCGCTAACAAAGGGAAGTTTCCTAAACTTCTAACCCACACCACTCGGCGGCTTGTCAGCGGTTCGGTCGCACCTCCCGGTCCCAAGCGAGGCGGCCTCACTCAAACTTGGATTAAGGATGTGAACACGGTCGCGCCCGGCTTCCGATTATCTAATGTTTCCACTCAAAGAAATCTACAGCCACGCATGGAGGAAAGCTTTAGAAATGAACCAGTCCTCCAGACTCATCCCCTCAACAGGAATGCTCCGGCTGTCTTCTCCCGACATCTTAATATTGCTGAGGGTGTGGTGACCAAATTAAAAATGCGGGTGAGTTATCATCCACATGGCGACTGGAATCTTCGTGTCATCGTCGGTGATGAAGTTCTCGACGATCGAATTATTAGCTACGGTACGATCGGCGAAGAGTGGTTGGAACTGGAGTATGATCTTTCAAAATATGCGGGCGAACCTACCGAGTTGAGTATAGAAAACGGCGCCAACGATTGGAAAAACGAATTCGGCTTCTGGAGCTACATCAAAATTTTCAGTGAAGAGAACTCGGATTCTGGGGCAAAAAAATAAACGAAATCAGCGACCAGCCAGGATGGTCCAAGCGCTCAACGTGGTTTTCCGCTGCGATCGATTAGTTCTTATTTTGGGCTCCGGTAACTGGAGTATAAGTATACTCGGGTGCAGTGAAAAGCGGGCTATAGGTACAAGTTTGCATCGAGCAACTTCCTGATAAAGGGGCCCTTGGGGTTAACCTACCTGAAAATAAAAGGTAGCTATCGTTATCCAGAAAAGGAACTTCACTTTGACATTGTAGGGCCAAAGGGATCGGCATCTTCTCTGCTTCGGATAGAATGCTAAGTAACAATCTGAGGGTTGGTCACCGTCTCTCCCTCAAGGAACTCAGGAACGAACCGATAGTTCCGACCACTGCTGTTGTCCCCTTCTAGTAGCTGAATTAACTGATGGAGAAAACATCGCTCGTAATCAAGCGTTGGACTGAGAAAACGAGTGATCGATGGGTGGATGAATTCCATCGTCGGAGAACTGCCACAACTAATGACCGAAAGGTTCTTTGGTATTGAAACTCCCTGGTGAGTGAGGAAAGTCACTACTCGAATCGCATCGTGCGTACGCCAGCAAAGTAGCGCTGTAGGAGGGTCTTTTTTACCGAGCCTCTCGCGCAGCAGGTCGATCAAGTTCGCTTCGTCGTGAAGTAGGATTCGCTTTTTTAAACTGGAAGTGTCCTCGAAGGTGCGCTGCCGAAGTTCTTCAACAAACAAATCGCAAGCAGTCTGGTTCAACTTCCCAGGGTCACGGCGCATTAGCATCATCACTTTGGAAAGGTCATGCCCTACTTTCTCGAGGCAACTGATACTCCGAGAAATCACCTCTTCGGCGTCCATATCCACCGAAATAAATGAAACTTCCGGATCACCCACCCCGAGCACTAGGGCTCGTTCTCCACGTTTTTGACACCAGCGCTGAACGGCGCCGGAGCAATCATGTAATACCCAAACAGAATGAGGAAACTGCTCTTTCAATTGACCCAGATTACGATCTAGCGCCTTTGCGGTCTTCGCCTCCACCCGTCGCGGAACCAGTTGAATACCCCTCTTACTCAATTCCTCGAAAGTGCGGTTGAAGAGAATCCGTGATTTTGTGATCCCCTGCTCTTCGGCATATGGGCTGATTAACAAGACGTGATCCGGCATTATCGAAACAGAGCTTACTCCGGCCTTGTCAGCCAAAATCTGGCGGGATTTTCCTGGACTCGAACCAATGATGCCTCTCTCCTCCAATCTCTGGAGTGCCGTGCGAATCGATCTACGGCCCACCCCATAATGATTCGTCAACTGGTGCTCTCCCGGCAGGCTCCCTGACCAATGTCCGTCGACGATATCGGCTTCAATGGCTTCGGCGACTTTACTCCAGAGCGGTTGGCGCGAAATGGTGTGATTGGCGACACTCACAATTCAATATTTTTACCCTGATCGGCCGCATCTGACCACGAGAACTCCTACAGATTGCTTGCTATCCATGGTAATTAAAATTCATCTTTCCCAGTCGATAAGCCGCTGCTTAGTTTCCCCGCGAAACCGGTCGACCGCATCGAGCGCAAACTCGCAAGCGGAAGCTGAGGGGTCATTCAGCAAGTCTGACAAGTCTAGGGCTAGAGACGCTTGAGTGAATTCATCGATTGAGTGTGAATCGCCAAACGTAGCGTTAGCGTGTCTGTGCCCGATTTCTCCGAGGTCATATCGCTTACCTCCTGCGATCTGTGAGTCAAAAACTCCGATTAGAGCCTGGGCAAGGTGCTCACGCCGTCCGCTGTTGAGCGTCATCTTCTGAGTCGATGATAACCAGTCCAACTTACCCCACACTTCGGCGCCGAGAAACGAGTCTGGCCGTCGGTTGGCTGGAAGACTTCGCATGGCCTCAAGCAAATGATAGAACACAGCGATGTGGGTAGGATGACGATCAAGTGGCTGATGAGAAATCACTTCACTAGCCTCAACAGCTTCAACGATCTGTTTTAAATCACTTATCAGCGACCCATTAATTCCGCCCTTAATTTCACTGCTCCGGTAATCAAGTTGAATCACAATCCCATAGTCACCTAACATCGCAGCCCGGATTTGTTCGCGACGTCGAATCTGCCGAATTTCTTCATCAGTACACTTTTCGTAGGGACCGGTTCTAGAACTTCCGCGTCCATCAGTCACCACAACTCCTGCAAACCACGCAGCGCAATTTTCAAAGCAGTGCTCAATTGCCGGGTAGGCCGCTATTTCAAGATCATCATGATGAGCGCCCACAGCTAGATGAGTCGTCCTTTTGAGTGCTTCCTCGATCGACACGCCATCTGGAACGAAAATGTCGGCACCTTCGTTCGCAAGGGAGAGATTGGTCAAAGTCATCATAGCTCTGCGACCTCCAAGCGTTGAAACACCTCCATTGCTTCGTATTCAGCCAGACCTAGCTTGTCATAGGCACGGGCCACTGCGCGATCCTCTCCGAGGGCCTCGTCGTTGCGGAGATCCACCACAGCCCTGAGACGCTGGAGAGCGTTGGCCTTTAGTTCATGCTGTACGGGACTGATCGGGACGGCCATGTCGATCTCGTAAGGCTTCAGCATCTCTTCACGATGGCGGTAAGTCCAAATATGATCAGTTGTGATCGGAAAAGAAGTGATCGCTTTCGCTACGAGCTGGAAAGTAATCCCCTGAGGACTCATTGGGTCCGCTACTGAGCCAGCTAAAAAAACGAGATTAGGATTCAACTCCTCCAACACCGAAGCAACCTGCTCGTGATCATCCTCGGTGACATGAAACTGCCGAAAGCGGCCCGAATCATAAAAGGGCAAACCGAGAAACTTTAGTGATGATTCGCTGATGCCTAGTGCCGAAGCGCTGTCCACTACCTCAGCCCGCAAGATTACTGATTTTAGGTGTCTAATATCAGGATTGAGCGCCGCTTCAGCGTCACCTTCGGCGAGGCTTCCAACGTGCTCACCCAAATGCGGTGGGATTTGCCATTCCGGTGACTTGGATTGCTCAACCGTTTGAAGACAACGAATTAATTTAAGTGCCTCCTGATCTCTAACCCTCAAATTGCCCGATGTAAGTGCCACCAAGGTCACGAGGTGCCCCTGCTCTTTCAGCCGATTGATTGTTGCTCCCATCGAAACAAGTGCATCCTGCGGTTCGGCAGAAAAGATCACCGCATGCTTTGGTTGCGGATCCGACTTCTCAGGACGCGTCTCATCATTCGCTCCCGGCTTACCGCCGGGCCATCCAGTGACAGTGTTCTGGTAATCGTTAAACGTTGCGATATTCAACGAGTAGGAGTTTTCCCCCTCTGCGATCAATTCACCAAGACCGGATTCGTTGTAGTCATCATCGACCAATTTGAGAATAGGTTTCTCCGTTTTTCCTGAGGCCCACGAAATCGCGCGCTGCTGCATTCTTGGTGTCCAGACAATCGAATCGACCAACCATGGATAACGAATCCGAGTGAGGTCTCCGGCTGCCGCTTCGTCGAGAACGAATTCAGCATTGTCGTGACGTTGCAGAAAGCTGGCGGTAACCGCCTCAGTTTCTTTTTCTTCGACCGCGATTCGAACAACATCTGCCTTACCTTTACCCCATGCCAACAAGAACACTTTGTCTGCCTCAAGGATCGTTCCTACCCCCATTGTAACCGCGGTTCGCGGCACGTTGTGGAAACCCTGGAAGTCAGCGGAAGCGTCCAGTCGGGTAATTCGGTCTAGTGTCACGACTCGGGTGCTTGAGGTTACCGGTGAACCTGGCTCATTGAATCCAATGTGACCGCTTCGGCCAATTCCCAGTAATTGAATATCAATTCCACCAGCTTCACGAATCTTCTGCTCGTATTCAGCACACCTTCTTTCCTTCTCTTCAGTGGAACTTCCCGTCGCATTGGGAATATTAGTATGCGAGGGTTTGATATCGACGTGGTCGAAAAGCTGCTCCTGCATAAAACGGGTGTAGCTCTCCGGGTGATCAGCATCGAGTCCGCTGTATTCATCGAGGTTGAAGGTCGTCACATTGGCAAAGCTAAGCCCTTCCTCTCGGTGTAATCGAATCAATTCACGATAAACCGGAATGGGAGTTGAACCTGTCGCCAGACCCAAAACCGCACCACGACCTTCATCCTCTCGTGATTGAATCAAATCAGCAATCTCAGCAGCCACGCGTCGAGCCGCCTCACTGGCTTCTGGATACACTTGGACAGGAATTTTCTCGTAACGGTCATGCATGACAACAACAGTCTGCTTGCAGCAGTCACTCCAGCAACGATGCGGAGGGTGTCACATAATGGGACACCATAAGCTTTAATGGAAGCATTAAGTCTGACATTTAAACCATGCTCCGCACACCGATCGTGAGGAGAATATTGGCGAACTTCTGCTGATCTCCTGTCTGAATCGTTAGGACCTGATCGGGCTGACCTGCCGCCTCATAGAAAGCAAAGCGTTCGATCGTTCCGAAATCGAGATCGAGAGAGGCATTGCGACAAACATTCCGATAATCTTCCCAGACAGAGGGTTCCTCCGCCAACGCATAAGGCCCCGTGGTCTGATACATCATCAAGTCAGCCGCCTCAATGGGAATGGCACTCACCAGAGCGGTAAGAACCTGGGCACAGGTAGGGATGCCGGGGGAAAGATTCAAACTCACCAACTCGGCATTCGATCCTAGCGCCGAAGAAGCCGGGTAGTTGCCGTCAGCAATAAGAACTTTGCTGCCGTGACCTGCCCGCCCCAGCACTTCGTTGATCTTCGGATGAATCAATTGGTGTTTCAGCATGGCACTCTACAAGGCATAAACTCTCATCGCATTCCGCCCCATGATATCAGCCTGCTCGTCGGCCGACAGCTCATTCATCAATGACCCGATCGCAGCGACCCAGGCTTCGTAATCGGTTTTCAATAGGCACACCGGCCAGTCACTGCCATACATCAGGCGCCGTGGACCAAACGATTCCAAGGCCACCTCCCAGTAGGGGCGAATTAAATCGGTCGACCAGCCTTTATCACGAACCTCAGTGACGACGCCGGAAAATTTGCAAACCAGGTTCTCGCGCTTCGCGATTTCACGAAAATCTTTCTCCCACTGCTGATCAAACGAAGCTTCACTGATCACGGGTTTGGCAATGTGATCCAGGACCATCGGCAAATCCGGGTGTTGATCGACAAACCGAATTGATACCGGCAGCTGCTTGCTGAGAATCAAGACGTCGTATACCAGCCCGAAACTCCCTAATAGGCTGACTCCTCGGTTAAACTCTTCGCCAAGAATGAACTCCGAATCCGGCTCGCCCTGCACCACATGGCGAATCCCCTTTAGCCAGGGCGTTAAGACAGAATCAAGGATCTTCTCCACCTCAAGGTCCTCCAGGGGCACCCATCCAACCACGCCTCTGATCAACGGGCTCTTCTCCGCTAACCCACACAGCCATTCGGTCTCCTCAATCGTCTGCCTCGCCTGAACGGAAACGAATCCGTCCATCTTTGTCGCTTTCGCAACCTTACCTAGGTCAGCCGGACCAAAGTCCCGCTTGAGAACGTCCATTCCCTCGCCAATCCACCCATATTCAACAGGATCGTAGTTCCAGAAGTGATGATGACTGTCGATGCGCATTTCTCAGTTTGTGTAGTCTTTACCTTCCCAGCTATCGAGAACCGAACTTTGCCATTCCTCGAGTTCTTCAAGCATTTCCGAAGTACGCCCTTTTTCGCTTCCAGCGAGATCGGTCGCCTCCATGGGATCTGACTCCAGGTTGTAGAGCTCTACCCTGACCTCATCCCCTTTCTGAATGCGGTGCAACTTCCAGGGCCAGTCGTTCCAGGCCGCGTGGCCCTTGTAATTGCCGCGCTCAAACGACGGAAACTCCTCGACGTTCTTGAGCACTCGTTCCGGGAACGGAGACGGTTCACCCGCCTGCTGAGCTTCCATCAATGCTTTGATTATTCGATCACTGTGAGTCGCCTGTCCTAGAGTGTGCTCATGCCAGAATCCCATTGGAGGATGATCTTGGTCTTTGCCGTAGAGACATGGCGAGAGATCCACTCCATCGAGCAGAGGCTGATGCTTCACCTCCGTCCCAGTTATCGCCAACAGGGTGGGATAAATATCAGAAGAAAACGCAGGCAATGACACCTGCTTGGGTGCCAACCTCGCTGGCCATTCAACGATTGAAGGCACTCGCAAGCCTCCTTCGTAAAGGCTGCCTTTTTTCTTTCGACCGCCCGACGTCTCTTCAACAAGACCTCCATTGTCGCTTGTGTACCATACGATCGTGTTGTCAGCGATTCCCATTTTACGAAGACTCTCCCGCAATCGGGCGATCTGTTGATCGATCAGGGTTATCTCCAGAAAGTAGCCCCGGCTCTTCTTATCTTCATATAATGCGTCACCGCCTGAAAATTCGACCGGAACTTCCGCAAACGGACCGTGAGGAGCTGGGAACCACGTAACGGTGAACATCGGCTTAACGCCGTCTTTGTGTTTCTGGAGGAACTCAATCGTGGCATCCATCGCTATAACGCTGCCTTGGCCCTTCGGATTCTCGTAGCGTCCGTTTCGGCTCAAGTAAGGATCGAGATCAAAGAAGTTCAGCCCCGAAAACCACTCATCAAATCCCGCTCCACCAGGACTCGTAGGACTTTCAGGCTGGACTGAACCTATATGCCATTTCCCAAAGTGACCCGTCACGTAACCAGCATCCTTGAGAACCTCGGCCACCGTCACTTCATCTGGCCGCATGTAATGGCCATGATTCGGCACATTAGCACGAAACGGGTGGCGACCCGTCATGACGCTTGCCCTCGTCGGCGAGCATACCGGCGCCGAAGCATAAAACCGATTGAAGACCACACTGTTGGCCGCCATCGCATCCATGCCCGGGGTTTGCACGAAGGGATGACCGGTAAATCCTGCGTCACCATACCCTTGATCATCTGCCATGACTAACATGATGTTAGGACGCTCTTCAGCGAAGAGACCGCCCATGAAAAGCAGCAGCAGTAGGCAACCCAAACAAATTCTCATCAGTCCTTATCTTTTTGCTGTTTGAGAGCCGCTTCAATTTTCGACGCAACCTCTTCTCCCATCAATTCTGATCCTTCCTTGCGGAAGTGAACATTGACAGGCTTCTGAAGCGTCTCCAGATCATCCACAACCAGCGCGTAAAGATCATTCACCTCAATCCCCTTAGTGTTCATGATTTTGAGAGCCGCCTTGTTGTAGTTCCTGGCATCTTGAGGCGAACGAAAGGGCTTTACCCCGACGGGAAATGGAGTCGTTGTAGCAAAGATCAGCTTTGCGCCCGTCTCCTCCAAACGGGCCACAATCTTCTCCAAGTTGGCGGTATAAGTGGCGAGATCCGCTTGATAAGGATCGTTGGGGTCATTTGAATTATTCGAGGTTCCTGCCTCTGTAACTCGCTTGAGATCATGTAGGCCGAAATTAAAGTGAATCAAAGCCCACTTTGCTTCAGCGAGCCAGTCTTCCAGGTTTGCGAGACCAAACGTAGTTCCTTGAGCATTTCCGCGATTGTGTAGCACGTTCGCTTTGTCCGCCAACGCAGACCTGACGCTAGGAGTGTAGCCAATCGAAATCGAATCCCCAATAATAAGCACAGAGGGCAGCTCGGGATTAAATTTCGCTTTCGCCTCGGCTCTCTCTTTTTTCTGGACCTCAACGGAGCCCTCCTCTGTTACATCATTTTTCTCTCCGGCTTGAAACGAAGGGGCCAAAAGGGCGACCACGACCAATAAGGAGAAAAACCAACCTAAGGATCTCATAAACCCCTGTGTTTAAAAGGATTTCTCTCTCAATTCAAGACACTTCACCCCGTATCAACGGCAAAATCGATATCCCTTCTGGGTTGCCAATGACCCTAGTCTCAGACACTCTGTTCCACCAAGGTTTCCTCTCGATGGCCCCAAAAAAAGACACGTCTACTACAACTCCTTGGCATCAAACGACAGTAGCTGCCTACGTTGGGCCTTTCGTGGCTTTTCTTGTTACCCTGATCATTATTCAGCAAATCGGGAGCGACGATCCATCCGCTGCCTGGTGGCTAAACCATCCGGAACACTGGGGCTACCCCCTTCAGGCCATTCTCTGCATAGGTCTTATCATATTTTGGCGAAAGCACTACCCCAAGTTCTCGTGGAAGGGAAGCGGACTTGCTGTCTTGATGGGAATGGTTGGCATCGGCATCTGGCTACTACCTCCCTGGATTCATTCCCTGACTGGGACGGGTGAGGGAGGATCACTCCTGTGGCTCAAATGGTTGGGCTTCCGAACCCGGCTCGATGGATTCAATCCATATCAATTCGGTGATGACACCTCACCCCTGCTCTTCAGCGCGATCCTCTTCTTCCGCTTTCTTCGTCTCGTCATTGCCGTTTCTCTGGTCGAAGAAATCTTTTGGCGTGGTTTCCTCATGCCATTGCTAAGCGATCCCGATGGCGACTGGAAAAGTCGCCCGATCAACCAAAGCACGACAAGGGCACTCCTACTGACTTCACTCGCTTTTGGCTTAGCCCATCTCGGCCCTGACTTCGCCGTCGCCTTGGTCTATGGAACCCTGACAGGTTGGGTCACCCTCAAAACCGGTAACCTCTGGGCCGCAGTTCTCATGCATGCCGTATCCAATCTTTGTCTTGGCCTATTTATTCTCGGAACGCATTGGTGGGGGCTTTGGTGATAATCGAGATTCATGGCTTCCGATTCATCATCACATTTACCAGCCCGGAAGACCCTTTTCATTTCAACACTTCTGATCTTTCTCCCCGCTTCTTGCGCCCGTTCAGCACCGCGCCGATAAAAGAATATCGGATCAGAAACTCGTAGGCAAAAAGCAGGATGGCAGTCGTAGCAGCGAAAATCAAAGCGACCTTCGCCACTATCGGCCAGTCCCAATCGCTCACCCAGATTTGCAGCGCGAGAACCAATGGCAAATGAGCTAAGTAGAGCCAATAGGCTGAATCAGAGAGGTAACGCACCCAACGACTTTCGCCACTGAAAAAGCGACGAAAGAAACCAAGGTGAGCGTAGATCATCAGCCAGGTGAAAACGGAAGCAGCGAAACTACCGGCCCAGTGGTCCCAACCCCACCTTTCAATATCCTGGCCTAACCAACTTGAAGCAATCACAAACGCAGGTATGGCTAGAATCGACCATAAGATCCAGAACCTACCTGCGGTTTTCTCAAACTTTGTGTTCCCGTAGCAAAGAGCCCCAAAGCTAAAAAAGACGGCGTAGTAGAACAACTTGGGTGGCCACGGCAGAATACCAGGCGCCGTATCTGCTCCGACCCCTTCTTTCATGAACAATTGAAAGAGGAGCGTTGCCGGCAACAACCACAACCAGCACCAAGGAGAACCTTTGATCCAGCCAGGCAAAGGAATCTGAATCCATTTCCGAATCAAAACCACTGCTCCGAACATGAGAACAAGCCAACAAAGATAGTAGAGAAACCAAAGATGCTGAAACACTGGGATCTGCGCCCCCAGTTTCCACAAATCGATCACCGTTTGAGCCGCAACGCTACCAATGCCTGTCTCCCCGCCGTTCGCGACGAGGAGCTCCTCGACTTTCTTTCGCCCCTGGTAAAGTTCGACCCTTCGAATCTCAACTTCGAGCATATCAGCGATCCAGTTTACTGTTCCCATCCCATGGCGCTGAGAATCCAGCGGAGTCTCCCCGTCATTATTCCTTGCGTTCACGTCAGCACCGGCAGTGATAAGCAACTCTGCCACCGCGGCTCGCCCAAAAAAGGAGGCAGCGTGGAGTGGAACATTACCCTCCCCGTCTCTGGCATTGACGTCGGCACCAGCACGTATCAGAACCTCGGTCATTTCTGAATTCCCCTTGATCACGGCCCAAGCCAATCCAGTCAGTTGCAAACTTGAATCTTTCGCATTCACATCGCTCCCTTCGGCGATGAGGCTCATGACACCTTCGACATCTTCCTCTTGCGCCAACTCCCAAATTTTAAGCCGTTCCTCACCAAATTTGGAGTAATCCACTTCGGAGCTGGCAGACAGACGCAGGCCTGCAATCCTCTCCTTCTTAAAATTCCCCCAAAAGCTCAGCGGCAACATCAACACCCAGGTCACAACCGTCCCTAAGATGAGGGGAATGAGAATACGGATCGCTCGCTGTTTGAAGAGCCCTCTCAGTCCCCGCTTTCGCCATAGCATCGCTGTGAAGAAGCCACTTATTAGGAAAAAAAGGGGCAATCGGAAGCCATGAATAAAGAGCAGAATTGCTCCGGCAACCTCAGTACTCTGGTAACGATCCTGAGCCGGCCAGAAAGGGATCACGATGAAAGACATCAACCCGTGAAGAACAATACCCAGTAACATCGCGTAGCCACGCAACGCATCAAGATCGTGGAATCGTTTCTTGCCTTTATGGGTAGTCAGCACCATCTGAAAAAATCCCGAGACTCAAATGAGTGATATTCTAATCAGGTTGTGATAATACACCATGGAGAGGACGTTTCAAAATTTACAGCGGTCTCGATTCTTCCAAGAACCTGATTCTCCGCGGTGAACTCGACACTTAGGCAGCACGAGTAGCAGACTTCTTAGCATCAGCCTCACTCGAACCACACGAGCAAATGGCAGCGATTGAGCCACAACCTTGGCAGTATTCAAAACTACCTCCGCATTTCGCAGGCAGCCCCTCTAAGAGTCGATTTATTCGACAATGGCAAGCGCCGCAGCCAGACCCGGCCCCAGTTTGCCGGACGATCACTTCGAGGGACTTTACGCCCCCCTTTTCAGCTTCGCTATAATCTTAGGGACAAAGACGGATGGCTTCTTGTCGATCTTTCCCGCTTTTACTCAGACCGCGAGTCACAGATCACGCAAAAATTAAAACCCGTCTCATCAACCAAGAATCTTTGCCAATGAGTTAGCAAGATCTGCGAAGGCAGCCGAGACCGAGTTCTCCGATGCAGCCAAAGTAGCAACCGGTCGACCTTCATCCGCGTGCTCCCGAGTCGGAGGATCAAGAGGAATCTGGCCCAGCAGAGGAACGCCCAGTCGATCCGCTTCCTTGCTACCCCCGCCTTCACCGAAAATATAGTAGCGCTTGCCCATGTCACATTCAAACCATGCCATATTTTCCACGATACCGGCAATTGGGACATTCACCTTGGCGAACATGCTAGCTGCCTTCCGAGCGTCGATCAGAGCCACTTCCTGCGGAGTCGTCACGACCACGGCCGCATCGACGGCTACCGTCTGCGAGACAGTCAACTGGATGTCTCCAGTTCCGGGAGGCAAATCGAGAATGAGGTAATCGAGCTCACCCCATAGACACTGACGAAGAAACTGCTGAGTGTAACGGGTGGCGAGCGGGCCTCTAACGATTACCGGTGAGTCATCGCTAAGAAGGAAGCCCATCGAGATGGCCTTGATGCCATGAGCCTCGATCGGAATTATCTCGTTTTCCTCCGTCGCCATCGGTTGCTTATCGGCAGCGCCCAACATCAACGCAATAGAGGGGCCGTAGAGATCGCAGTCGCAAAGGCCAACCTTGGCGCCCGCTTTACTGAGAGCAATAGCAAGATTGGTAGAAACAGTCGACTTCCCCACACCTCCTTTTCCGCTGGCTACGGCTATGATTTTCTTCACTCCGGGGATATTTGATTGACCAATAGAGGGATCGCCACCAGTCGCAGGCTCCGGTGGATTTTGGATATCAAAATCGATCGAAATCTTACCAATCCCGTCTATCGAATTGAGGGCGGACTCAATCCCCTCGTGAATCCCTCTGGGAATATTCGGATCGCGAGTCGCCAGTCTAATCTGAACCGTCACATCGGCGCCACTCACCACTAGTTCCCTAACGAGTCCAAAAGAAATGATGTCTCGGGTGAAGCCTGGATAGGCCACCTCACTGAGTTTTTTTCGGATGAGTTCTTCAGTTATCATACATTCCCCGTGCAAACGTCTATGCTATTACGGACAGAAGTCCAATTTTGAGGCATCGCATTTTACCAAGAAGACAAATTTATTCCCATCGCAAGGATTCACCAATCGCCTGAGTAGCCAAATTCACTACCCAGCCACTGTGAATAAAGTTCTCAGACTCGCGAATGACTTCCCAGCTAAAGGCGGACAACCCTTCCAACAAACTCGACCTATTCGGCATATTGCGCAGAAACTCTGACTAATTGAGGTGTGACGCGCGCTCGGTCACCTCACTCGCCATCTCAGATTTATGAAGCGCCGTCACTATTGAAAACCGAGTCACCATGGTGGTATGAGAGTTCCACCTATTGACAGTATTGGGCGGGTTGTATTTGTCCTTACTGTTCCCTTGGCGATGTTCGTCTCTTACTTAGTTCCTAGGCGCCAACTCAGAAACATAAGAACAGAAACCTCAACCTCTTAAGGAACCCAATCCCTTCGTGGACGCTTAGCGAAGCGGCGGAACCTCCCATGCAGACACAACCAATTGTTTTTTCTGGCACTAGCGCCAATCTTAAATCACAGACAGCAATGCTGCTAAATTTGTGATGAATTACTGATTAAAAAGTAAGGTGAACCCGCGACAAATCACATGACCTATCGAATAAAAGCGATCACTTCTGACCTCTAGACGCTGAAACGCTAAAATTAGCGTAGGTCAAGGCATTTGAGGTGGTCTTGTCCACGCATTATGAGACGCCCATTGCTGAGAGCCATCGGACTCCAGTATTTGAAGTCAGGCATCTTAATCACAGCACGCCCTTCCTGCTTGGCAATCTGTTCATCCACCTCCGCCTTCTTGCCAAAAACGTCATACAACGCCACCTCTTCGTAGCCTTCCGAAGACGGCTTCACGGAACGTAAATAGCCAACCTCACCGTCTTGGATGAGGAGATGGCCATCAACAAAAATCATATTGCCGCGACCCATGAAAGGATCATCTCCAGTATGCCAAGCAATGTTGCCGTCAAAATCCATGCACATAAGCCCGCCTTTCTTTCGAGCTTCGCCTTTGTGATTGGAGTTTTCATTAGCGAGAAAGAAGATGTGGTCACCAATCAAAAAAGGAGGGTGAATCTGGGTGCCTTGGATCATGTCGAATACCTTCTCTACATTCCAGTCTCCGCCGTCATTTCTGACCTTAAGCATGCAACTACCACAATCGTAACCGCCCGTGAGAAAGACCAATTCTTCGGTCACCTTAGTAGCGAAAGGGATGGGGATCTTATTGAAGTAAACGTTGGTATTCCAGAGTACTTCGCCCGTCTCCGGGAGAACGCTGATGGTCGTGCCTGTTCCATCATCTCCATCACGCAGAGTTGCGACGAAAACGACCTGATCGACACCGTGGAGATTCAACACGGTAGGAGTGGAGTGCGAGTCTCCAAATCCATCCGTTCTCCAAAGCTCCTGACCAGTCTTTTTATCGAGTCCTATCAAGCCCACTTTTTCACTCATGGCGGGAACGATGATAACATTGCCAACTGTCACCGGACTTTGAGCCCAACCCCACTTTGGAGGAGGCGAACCATAATCATCCTGGATCGAAACCATCCAGTCCTCTCGATGTGTTTCTCGATTGATACGAAAGACTTGGCCAAAGCCACTCACGTAGTAAACTGCATCATCTTCGACCAACGGAGTGCCGCGACTGCCGTGAAATGAGAGTTTACCTGCGTAATCAAAGGTAAAACGCCACTTTT
This sequence comes from Akkermansiaceae bacterium UBA1506, assembly GCA_002323995.1. GTDB lineage: Bacteria > Verrucomicrobiota > Verrucomicrobiia > Verrucomicrobiales > DEV007 > Arctic95D-9. Next base: position 24,268 of record DCQY01000123.1, read on the forward strand.
CGGAGCCATCCTCCAAAGAAAGGCAGAGAACGTGATCACGCTCTCCAAGGTCACGATCAACAAGGAAGACTTCGTTTCCGGAGATCGCTGCACCTCCAAAGCCTTCATTTAGCTCCTTTTTCCAGAGAACTGAAGGTGGGTTCCGATCCCAACCCGAAAGTTTAAGCCCAATTTCGTTCGATACGCCATTTCGAGTTGGGCCTTGGAAGTTTGGCCAGTCATCGGCCTGAACCAGCGAGCTAAGGCCAAAGGCGATACAAACAATAAAGATCGGGTATTTCATGCGCCGCAAACTGCCAAAGCTGCCACTCTTTTTCAATACAAGAACTTTCAACAATCACGCCACTTAAGCTCACGAATATTTAGCAAAAGACTAAATTCAGTAACTCCGTCGCATATGACTGGGGAGGATGTTCAATTCTTCACGATATTTCGCCACAGTTCGCCTCGCGATCTTAATGCCTTTCTTTCCGAGCTCTTCCACGATCTTCTGATCGCTGTATGGCTTCTTTACATCCTCATCACTAATCAATTCAGCCAGCGACTGCTTAACGCTGGTATTACTCATCGACTCACCACCTTCAGTTTCGTAGCCAGTAGTGAAAAAATACTTCATCTCGAAAACACCATGAGGCGTCGCCATATATTTACCCGAAACAGCACGGCTAACGGTTGTCTCGTGAACGTCAACTTCATCGGCAACTTGCGCCATGTTCATTGGTTTTAGCTTTGATGGGCCATACTCAAGAAAACCCTGCTGCCGCTCCACTATTTCGGAGGCAATTGACTGAATTGTCTGCTGTCGCTGATGGATACTCTTGATTAAGAATTTTCCGGCACGGATCTTATCACGAATATATGCACGCGCTTCACGTCCGTCTCCACTCGCCATGAGATCCTTGTAGGCGTTGCTGATGCGAAGCCGCGGAACCTGATCATTATTCATCGTTACGACCCACTCCCCTCCAATCCGCTCAACGGTTACATCAGGATTGACGTAGGTATTGGTGTCTCCGCCAAACTTACTTCCGGGGCGCGGATCAAGAGTCGCGATTAACTCGGCTGCTTTTGTGATTTGCTCTGGCGCCACACTTAGCCTCTTTGCTATCTGGGGGTAGCGCTTTCTTGCCAAGTCATCGAGATGATGATCAACCACCCGATATTCAAGGCTATGGTGTTTCCCCAGTCGCTCCAACTGAATTAAGAGGCATTCCCTTAAATCCACGGCGCCGACTCCGACCGGATCAAAAGTCTGAATTAAATCACGGGATTTGATGAGATTATCATAGGGAATCCCCATATCAAAACTCATGTCTTCGAGGTCTATCTGGAGAAATCCGTTGTCGTCGATGTTCCCGATCAGAGTCGCTGCCAACTCACGGTCTTTGCTACCAATGTCTGAAGTGCTCAACTGATTCAGGAGGTGCTCTTGGAGGGTGATTGGTTCGACGATTGAATCCATCACAAACTGATGCTTTTCATCGGCATCATCACGGCGCGGCGTGGACATACGGGACTGAGCCATGTATTCGCGCCACTCCTCATCCAACTGCGAAAGCTGCGCGAATTCTTTTTCAAAATCATCGTCCTCAGAGGACGTAGTCGCTTCCTCGATCGAAACTTCGTTCGATTCCTCTTCCAAAGTGGGGTTTTCTACCATCTCCTTTTGCACGAGGTGGCGTAACTCCAGGGTAGGAGTCTGCAGCAGTTGCAAACTCTGCTGCATCTGGGGTGCAATGGTCTGCTGCTGATGCAGCGACTGTGTTTGGTCAAATCGCTGTTCGGCCATGCTAAGTGACCCGGCTTACGTAGGGCTCTCCCGACGCTAGCATATTTCAAGCCACCAGTGTTTATTTTATGAAAAAAATTGGTCTTCGACGCCAGCGCGGTTTTTTCTCTTCATCGCGACACCTCTCAAAACTTTGAAGTCAATAAGGTTGCTTATTATGATCTTTATAATAAATTTAAACTGATATTTTAGAAAGGTGAAAATTCGCCTTATGCACCGCATTTCATCAACTCTTCTGATCGCTGGGTTCCTGTGCCTCAATCTGCAAGTTCGGGCCCAAGACCAACGTCTGCGGAGCAAAACTCAAGTTCTCTCGCCGGCTGATTACTGGGAAGAGCTTTCCCCGATTGATCACCCTTCCGCATCTCCAATTCCGCAACCCTACTCTCCTCAAAAACCTCTCCACCCGCACACATTACCAGAAAAGATCCCGGCATGGCAGACCCGCTATACTCTTGGTCCCGGCGATACGCTTGATTTTTCCGTCTTTCTCCGACCAGAATTGAGCCGCGAAAACGTCAGAATTGCTCCTGACGGCACCGTCAGCTTTCTTCAGGCTGTCGCCGTCCAGGCTAACGGCCTCACTCCGGACGAACTTCGCGATCGCATCGAAGAGGCGCTTTCAGCCTACCAGAACAACCTTAGGGTCATTATCACGCCGACCGATGTAGCAAGTAAGGAATTCGCTATCATTGGCCGGGTGCGTCGTCCAGGAAGCTACGTTCTAGACCGCCCCACCTCGATCCTTGAGGCCATTTCTCTCGCTCAAGGTATTGAGACCAACACTGTCCGCGGCTCTGCTTTTGAGCTAGCTGACTTTGAGCATTCTTTTGTCGCCAGAAACGGGCGCAAGCTTGATGTCGATCTCGCACGACTCTACTACCGCGGTGACCTCACTCAAAACGCCTACCTCGAGCCTGACGACTATATCTTCGTCGCTTCTAAACTAAAAAACGAGATCTATGTTTTGGGAGCAGTGAGCCACCCTGGTCGCTTGAAAATGCCGGCTCGTCTTACAGTGGCCCAAGCCATCGCGCAAGCTGGTGGATTCACTCGTCACGCTTACCGTATCAAAGTGCTGATCATTCGAGGCAGCATTCATGAACCCCAGACTCAAATCGTTAACATTAAAGACATCCTTTCCGGACGACTGCGCGACATTCCACTCCGAAACAAGGATATCGTATTCATAGATGAACGTCCCTTCGAATTGGCCGAACATGCTCTCGACAGTGCCATTTTTGCATTCCTGCAGACGGTCACTGCTGAAAGTATCGTGAGCAACTTGGTGCCGCTTACTGACTGATTTGCGGCACCTTCCTTACCCATGAAGATTTGTCTTTCGCTTCTTCTCCAACTCGGTGCGCTGCTGGTCTTGCCTATTGGCACTACCAGTTGCGTTCAGACTTGGCCTGCTGATCGCGAGTTCGAGGCCCGCGGTGCTTTTTTGGAGGAGGATGACTCGGTTGACGAAACTCTCTCAGCAGAGGATGGCTTGAAACAAATTCCCGCTGAACCACACTTTGAGCAACTGCATTATCACCGCGCCATTGATCCTGCCTACCTGCGCGTTCCCTCCGGCCCCTATCGAGTCGGCCCGGGAGATAAACTCGACATCGAGGTGGCTGAAAACGCAGACACCCGGCGGGTTACCAAAGTGATGCCGGACGGAATGCTCTACTATGATGTCGCAGACGGCATCAACGTGAAGGGCATGTCCACCAAAGAAATTTCCACGGCCCTTGCCACGCAACTGGAAGGCGACTACGTCGGACCCGTTGTGAGCGTAAATGTCGCAGATGCCGATAGCCAGCGATTCTGGTTGCTCGGACAAGTCAAGACTCCCGGCGCCTACCCCATTCAAAAGCCTACCACCGTGATCGATGCAATTTCTCAAGGGGGAGGCCTTCTTTCGTTTAACGAAAATAACGAGTTTAGAAACCCGGAAGCAGCAGATCTGAAGCGCTCTATCCTGATCCGTAACGGTGACCTCATTCCGGTTAACTTTGACGCGCTTGTCCGTGAAGGAGACATGTCGCAAAACGTTTACATTCGGCCCGGAGACTATCTCTTCATTCCCTCCATTACGGCCCGCTCGATCTACGTCCTTGGCGAGGTAATCTCCCCAGGACCCACCTTCTACGAGAAAGGCACTACTCTGGTCACTGCCGTAGCCGCGGCTGGCGGCGTTGGCACCGAAGCAGTGAAGTCAAAAGCCCTAATTCTGCGCGGTGGAACCCACGACCCGAAAGTTGCTGTCGTTGATATCGAAGCCGTGACACGAGGTAAGGAACCAGACCTTGCACTCGAAGGCGGAGATATTGTCTGGATACCCCGCAACATGTGGACCAACTTGAAGAAGTACGCTGAAACCGTCCTCATTACCGCAAGCCAGGCCGCAGCAATCCAGGAAAGCATCACCGTTATCGGCGGCGAGGGCCGGGCCGGGGTCACCATCCCCGCCAGAGGAGGAAACTAGCTTTCCCCTGACAAAAGCCTTCACAGTTCAATCTTGTGATCTTCATCTAGATAGCATGCGGAGTTTTTGTAATGCGAATTCTTAGCAGGTATCGACGATACGCCTGCGGGGAACGGAATCAAAAGCGACACTCTCAGAATTACCAATTCAATTCTCGTTCGTAATCGTCGAAACCCAGAGAACACTACTCCGATTCCGCATCCATTTCTGCATTGCAAGCTAGGCTTCTCTAGCAAACACTACCATGCTGTATGATTCGCAAACTGAAGGACAGAGCCCCACAGGGTAACCTCAAGCGCCTAACTCTTTTAGGTCCTGTTCTCGGTCTCACGCTGTTGGTTACCGTTAGCGGATGTGGAAGGGAGTCCCGGGTCGAAATGGCAACCCAGGAGAAAATCCTTATCATGGGTAACGGCGCGGAACCGAAAGCTCTCGATCCGCACATCGTTTCTTCAGTTGGTGACTCCAACATACTCCGTGCCCTCTTCGAAGGCCTCGTCGCCTATCATCCCACCAATGATATGCTCCACGAACCCGGTGTCGCAGAGCGCTGGGAACCTAACGAAGATTTCTCAGAATGGACCTTCTATCTCAGGAAAAATGCTAGTTGGTCGAACGGGGATACCCTCACTGCCCATGACTTTGTTTACTCCTACAATCGAATTCTGCATCCGGAAATGGCCGCTCCGTATTCGTCGATGCTTTATTTCCTGAAGAACGCCGAGGAGTTCAATAAAGGTGAAATCAAAGATTTTAGTAAAGTCGGTGTTAAAGCAGAAGGAGACTACAAACTGATCTGCACCCTTAAAGGCCCCACTCCGTATTTCCCCGATGTCGTCAAACACACCACTTGGTTACCGGTTCACGGACCAACCATCGAGAAATTCGGAAACATCACCGACCCCTACACCGAGTGGCAGAAGCCGGGAAACCATGTCAGCAATGGAGCCTTCACCCTCACTGCCTGGCGCATTAACGCTTACGTCAAGGTGCGGCGTAATCCCTATTACTGGGACGCTAACAACGTGAAGCCCAATGGCATCGATTTCATGCCAATCGATAACGTCTTTACCGAAGAGAAGGCTTTCCGAAACGGGCTACTCCATTACACCTACGTTCTACCCGAGAACCTGATTGCTAAATACAAAGAGGCCGATGATCCAAGGCTCCGCACCGAAACCTACGCTGGATCCTATTTCTATCGTTGTAATGTGAACCAAGCTCCCACCGACAACGTGAATTTCCGTCGGGCTCTGGCTTACGCCATTGATCAGGAAACCATCGTTGAGTTCGTCACCCGCGGTGGTCAGCAACCTGCCTACGGTTTCACGCCGCCATCGGAGGCAGGATACGATCCGCCTCACGTCATCGCTTTTGACCCCGAAAGAGCTCGCCAGTATCTCAAGGAGGCTGGGTATGAGAATGGCTCTGATGTCCCGGAATTCACCGTCATTATCAACACCTCCGAAGCTCACAAATCGATCGCTGTTGCAATACAGGACATGTGGAAAAAGCATCTCGGTATCAAAAGGGTTAAGATAGAAAACCAGGAATGGAAGGTGTTTCAGCAGACCGTTCACGACACCAACTACGAAATCTCAAGAGCCGGTTGGATCGGGGATTATGTCGACCCAAACACTTTCCTCAGCATGTGGGTGACAGGAGACTCCAACAACAACACGGGTTGGTCGAATACTGAATATGATCGCCTCATGGAAGAAAGCGGCCTGATCAGCGATCCCAAAGAACGCTACGCAAGGCTACGAGAGGCTGAACAAGTTCTTCTCGATGAGGTCCCTATCCTACCCATTTATTGGTACACGCGAACCTACCTAATTCATCCAGACGTGAAGAACTGGCATCCGCTTTTGCTCGATAATCATCCTTATAAACACATCGACCTCGCTGTCGGCGATAAAAAAGGGGGGAAAGCACCCTGATGGATAATGTGCGCTTCGTCTTCTCCCGCTTTCTGCAGTCGCTCTTTGCTCTGCTTTGCATCATTACGCTAACGTTCTTCCTCGCCCGACTCGCTCCCGGCGGGCCATTCCTCGATGAAAAAGCCGTCCCCGAGCACCTGCTCGAGCAGATGAATAAAAAGTATGGGTTCGATAAACCACTCGTGGTTCAATATGGGCTTTATCTCGGACAGCTGATCCAGGGCGATCTCGGACCTTCGCTTGGCAACAAAGGCTTCACCGTCAACGAAGTCATTGCTGAAGGGCTCCCCGTTTCTTTCATCCTTGGCTTTGTTGGGCTCATCATTGCTCTCATCATTGGCGTGCCCATTGGCGTCTTTGCCGCTGCAAACCGAAATACACCGGTCGACTACGGACTCATGACCGTTGCCATGATTGGTATCTGTTTGCCCACTTTCGTCATCGCCCCTATCCTCGGGGAAATATTTGCTCTAAAACTGGGCTGGTTCGACGTCGCCGGTTGGGAAGGCAGCACAGCCTGGTTTCTCGGAGCCATGACCCTTGGTCTTTACTACTCGGCATACATCGCCCGACTCACCCGCGGCAGCATGCTCGACGTATTGAGTCAGGATTTTGTGCGCACCGCGCGGGCCAAGGGGCTCGCTCCCAGCAAGATCCTGTTCAAGCATGCGTTCCGTGGAGGCATCACTCCGGTTGTTGCTTACCTAGGGCCTGCCCTCGCCGGACTGATTGGTGGTTCCTTTGTCGTTGAAACCGTCTTTGGAATCCCCGGCCTCGGACAGCACTTCATTAAGGCAGCATCCAACCGCGATTACACGCTTATCAACGGAACGGTGACGGTATTCGCCATTCTCATTCTCATCATGAATTTCCTCGTCGATGTCCTCCAGGCGTGGCTCGACCCAAGGACCAAAACCGGTAACTAACTCTATTTATGATTTCAGGCATCCAGCGACGCAAATCGGAAGCGATCGAGAAGGGTACTTCTCTCGGACGTGATGCCTGGTTGCGCCTGCGTAAGAATCACCTCGCCATGACGAGTCTATGGTTCTTTGTCGCTGTGGTTGTGATCTGTTTCCTGCTACCAACCTCTTCATTCGTGCCTGATCCCAATGTCACCTTCCCCGAGTTACAGTCTAAACCTGCTTTTTCCAAAGCCACTTCCGTCGGCGGAGTCGAAGTCTACTACTTACTTGGCAGCGATCACCTTGGTCGTGATATCTTCTCACGCATTCTCTACGGTGGACGCGTTTCGCTAGCAGTTGGCTTCCTCGCAACCGCGGTCTCTCTAACTATTGGAGTAGTTTATGGAGCTTTGTCAGGTTACATCGGAGGCAAGACAGACGCGGCCATGATGCGCGTCGTCGATATTCTCTACGCGCTACCCTTCATGATCGTTGTGATCATTCTCACGACCTACTTCGGCAACAATCTCTGGCTTTTGTTTGTCTGCATCGGAGCCGTCGAATGGCTCACCATGGCTCGAATCGTGCGCGGGCAGGTTATTTCATTGAAGAACCAGGAATTCGTCGAAGCGGCTAGGAGTCTGGGGCTTTCCCAATGGCGTATCGTATTCCGTCACCTCATCCCCAACACGATTGGCCCGGTTATCGTCTACACAACCTTGACAGTGCCTGCGGTAATGAGACTTGAGGCCATCCTTTCTTTCCTCGGACTCGGCGTTCAACCACCTGACGCAAGTTGGGGTTCCTTGATTAAGGAGGGTGCAGACCGAATGGCCAGCGATCCCGGCCTACTGGTTTACCCCGCTATTATCTTCGCCCTGACCCTTTTCAGCTTGAATTTCCTTGGCGATGGCCTCCGCGATGCCCTTGACCCGAAAAGTTCTAAGGATTGAGAAGAAACCGAATGCATTCTCCCCTTTTGTTCCTACCGCTGATACATTTTAGCGAATCTTGATCGTCTTCTGCTTAAGCAATTCATCATCTGGGGCATCAGCATCGCCACCTTAGATCTGCCCATCCAAAAGAAGAATCATCGTGGTGGCAGGACTATGAAATCTCGCATATGCCCGCAGAAAATTTCGCTCAGCTTGAAGGATTGACGGAGCTCCAAGACATAGTCATCAAGGACAAAGCTCCCATCGACGAGCAGCAGTCCAGTTACTGCATCAGCAATCTGACCGCGCTCAGTCGCCGGAAGAAAATCCAGCCCCCACGCCCGCTGGGATCACACGTTAGGGCGCTCCAAAACCGGAACAACCTTTATTTCTTCACTTACCTCTAATTCGCTGAATTGCTTCTGCCGCCATGCGCTCACCAAAGATACGGTAGCCTTCACTGCTGTAGTGAAGGTCATCTTTGATCTCCCTGCCCTTGCGATTCTTACCGTCGTTCAAATCGTCAGTATCGACCCAGGCAAACTTGTCGTCTGAGTCTGCTACCTTGACCTGAATCATTCTGATCTGATCCCATTGCTCTTTTCCAATGCCATTGTCGCTGAGCCGACCGATCACAAAGATAATGTCGTCGCGACCAAGATCATCGCTCATTTGTTGATAGAGCCCCTTGAGACTCTCTTCATAGACCGAAGCCCATTGCATCTTCGCATCGCGCTCCCCCTGCATCCAAAAGAAGCTGACCGACGCTAGCCCTTCGCCCTCGATTTTCTGATTCACTTTTCCCATGAGGCGCTCATACAAATCGCCGGTCGTATCCGGTGCCTCACCTTCGGGTTCTTTCCACGCCTTATACCAGCGCTGGATTGGCTGCCCGCCCTGCGCATCCTGAATCACAATCACGTTTTCCCTGCCGAAAGCTTCCTCGACAGCAGGAATAAAGGCCTCTTCAGGTCGATGACCGGCCATATTGGATTGACCTGAAAGAATGAAAAGATGTTTTTTTTCCTCACCAGAAAAGGAAGATTCTAACGGAGCCAGATGGAAAAGTGCGACTAATAAAAGAGATAAAAACCGTGTCATGGGGTTGAAACTAGCAGGAACTTCGAAGACTTGTTAGTGAAAACGGTTCGCCATGCCCGACTCAATCGCGCCAAACCGTCATCATCCGATCAAGCCCCCAAAACCGCCTCAAGGAAGCGACGATGAGTCGCAATTCGTTTCTCTAGACCTCTCTCACTCGGTGTCTCGAACGTGAACGAATCCCTAACATGGTTGAGGTAGAGATAGATTGCCTCAGGCCAGCCGTCGAGCTCTTCTTCAACGATCCGTTGCATCTCCTCTTCACTGGTGTCACGTCGCAACAACCCGTTTTCAAAATCAGATCCATCAACCACATCTGCGGTTTCACGCGGAATAATCTCTTCACAGGCGGACAGATGGAAATCTCCTGTGGGGGCACTGCGAGCTAACTCGTAGAGATAGATGCCCGCGGTGTCATAGTCTTCATGCAGATTGACGGCCACATCGAAGCTGCGCCCCGAAAGAAACTCCTGCCACTTCGCGACCAAAGGAATCCTCGAATCCTGAAAAGAGCGATTCAAGTCAATCCCCTGGCCGTCCCGTCGGGTGTTTTTGATCAGGCCATAAGGATTGAGGCAGGGAAAGATCACCACTGGCGATGATTTCATATTAGCGAGATGTGCCTCGGCCCACTCAAGCAGTCCCCAAACGGGTGCACACTCGTCGCCGTGAACTCCAGCCGAAAGGTAATGCCCCCCTCCACGAGCTTCGGCAGCAGCCTCATTTTGAATAACCAAAACGGGAAGAGCGCTCTCCTCGGACAAGATAGAACACTTCCAACCGATTCTTTGGGTGAGACTTTTCCAACGGGCTAACAGCTTCTCATAATCGTGACCCGAGTGTTCCGGCACGCCGCTCCTTTTACTTCCAGTTTTCATCAAAAAATCCGGAAGATTCAATTCGCCCGGAGGCGAGATTATCTGGATCCTGATCCAGTCCAATAATAGCCCAGTCACCTAGCTTTGGATTCTGAAGTGAATTGGTCCGATCATGCCCCTCGCGAAAGGTTAGGCCGCTATTGATCACGACATAACGCTGCGGATTGAGCGGGTTGGGAAAGATCAAGGCAGGTACGTAATGGTTCGCGTCGTAAGTCTCACCGCGGAAGGTAAACTTTCCTCCACGCCATTGAATAGGAAGCCCTTCCACCATCTCAGCAATAACAGGATTAGAATCCGGATCACCCCAAAGAATCAAGTTCGCGTCTGCGACATCCCGTGAGTTTAGAGAACTCGCTCTCCGTTCGATCATTTTTCCCCTCATTAGGGCTGACCAGCGATCCCGAAAATGGTCAATCTCAAACCCCACCCACCGGGCCAGTTTTGGTGGAGAGGGAACCTTGTTCGGAGAGACCACCACAAATCGACTCATGAAGGCATCATCAATCGGTCCCTGCAACCCGGGTCGTTTCTTAAGTCCCGACCATTCACCCAACTGCCAATTTCCATTCTCTCGAATTAATCCGACACCCTCCACTGGAAAGCCAGGCGCCTGCACCTCGATACTTTGTTCACCTATTTGGAGACGGTAGCCAGTGAGAGGCCTCCCCTCGCTTCCGAGTATTTCAATCGCCCGGACATTTTCCAGATCGAGATCGATGACCTTTCTTTCTTTATCCCATCGCCCCTCAACCAACGCTCCTTCCCAGTGTTCGTCCAGGCCGGTGACCTGAAGCCATGAGTTACCCGGATAACGAAGGGTTGGCGTCTGCCAGATCACCCGATGAGGCATAGAGTCTCTACCGCGCTGCCACGCTTCCTGTAACGAGGCCCAGATCTCAGCGACAGACCGCTCGTTATATTTGTGGCCCATACCCTCGCCGACAACATGACGTAATTCATAATCAAACTGCTTCATCTGCCGCGCCATCAGGTCGGCCGCCTGCTTCTGCTTGTCCTCAGCACCAGAGTAAGCGATAAGCGGGCCATTCAAAAAGTTCTTGGCATATTCAGGAACGTCGTAGACTTGCCACAAAGTCTGTTCAATCACAGAGGGGTAGCCTTCAGGAGTCAATCCGTTGTATTCCTTTGTCTCCGCAAAACCCGCCCCAGCATGAACAGCACAGAACCGGTCACGATAGTGAGCCCCGATATGCCATGCTCCGGCTCCTCCCATCGAAAATCCAGCGAGCGCAATGCGATCGTCATCAATCGGATAATCTCTCTTTACCGCCTCAATCGCTTCGAATACATCGATTTCGCCAGCGTGTTTCCACCCAACGCAATGGCGACCAAAAGGATAGAGAATGATGGCATCCTGCTGACCTTCAACAAATCCTCCGAATGCCTGACTCTTCGTCAGGCACCGCTTTAGGAAATGAAGGTCTGTTATCTTATCCCCACGACCATGTAACCAGACCAGCATCGAAACGGGTTCCGACAAATCGAGTTTCTCTGGGATAAAAAGTCCGTAGGGCTGGTAAGTATCATCGATCGATGAGCGATAACCCCTAACGGTAGAACCAGACTGGGAAAGCCAAGTCGGCTTCTCCTTAGTTTCGTTTTCGAGTTCTTTGATTCGAGCCTCCGCCAAATCGAGCATCTCCACAGCGACCGGAATTTCCTTTTCAGAATAAAATTCTCCATGCTTCAGAGCGAATTCGACAGCTTTAACGAGAACGCCTGCGTCAGCAGTATGTTGCTTGAAATCAATCTCCCAAACCTTGTCGCTCAACCTCGTAGCCCGCTCCTTCAGCTCGGCTTCCAGCGCCGGATCGAGAAAGACTCCATTTGTAGGCGGGATACGACGCTCGATCGGAGCGATTCCCGGAAGCGCGAGTCTTTCCTGACCGAGGGTAATGCCGGCTGCCGCCGTCAAAAGAACGCAGGTGGCCAGAGGTCGCATTAGACTCGGTCTTCGGTAATCGGATCAATCCAGCCAACTATTTGGCTACCTTTGAGTAGTGCCTTATATTCGACCGGAAAATTTCCAAAAATAGTCTCCACAACGAAATTTACCGTCACGGTATCGTAGGTCCCGGGGTAAGCACCACCGACTGTCTCCGATCCATTCCAGGCAAACGACTGCGCTTCCTCCGCCTTCACGCTGGCAACATCACCATTTATCAGGCTTCGTTTCACGGGCCCAAAACGTGGATCACTAGCTGATGAAGCCGCGACAGCGGGTGGTCTTTCCCCTTTGAGAAGAGCAAGCTTGCCGGGATCTGCTTCGACCACCTGCTTCACCTTGGCGCGCATATTTTCGATTTCCGAAGTCTTCATCTTCACAAAATTATCGTAGCGCATCGTGATACGTTGCTTAAAATCGGTCTTATCGACATCCACCTGTTTGCTTTGGTTGGGATTACTCACATTGGCGATTTGAAGTTGATTACCTATGAGGCCCAACGGCTTGAGTGGCGTTCCTGAACCGACATTGCTAGACCCGAGGACCTGGCCGTTCACCACTAATTCGAAAGCGACCGGCTCTGAACAGAAGACCTCAGGTGGGAATGCATTCAGTGGAACATTTGCCCAGTTATTAACAATCTCCATCAGTGGCTTGATCTCGGGCATGGGGTAACGTTTCTCAAGGAGCAGATCGACCTCCGACTTCGGTTTGGTAGGCGTGACTTTCGGCCTTGAAGCGATCGTGGAAGAATCGCCGGCCGGCTTGGTTGTCATCGCAGGCTTCTGGGCGCTAGAAGAATCACTCGCTTCGGAGGCTTCCCCTGTCCCGATCGCGGAGTTATCGCTCATGCTGAACTTGTCACCCTCAATCATGGGCTTGAGGTAGGGATCCCATAGGAAGTAACCAGCAGCAGCAAGTCCACCGAGAATCAAAATAGTCAAAAAGAAACCTTTCATGGTATTTGCGAAGGAATGAAGGAAGCCATATAACTTTAGTCAATCAAATGCAAGTTGCGTCGGTGTTTCACATTTCTTTTGACGATCTAACCTTTCAGCGGTGACTACCCCTTATGCGATTGATATTTATGGGAGCCGGAGAGATAGCTCTCCCAACCTTACGATGGCTCCTCGATCTAGAGGATCACGAGCTCGTCGGCATTTACACCCAACCCGACAAAAAAGTGGGAAGAAAGCAAATCCTGACACCGCCCGCTGTCAAGGTAATGGCAGAAGGCTCTGGGGTAGCGGTTTTCCAGCCCGAATCCTTCCGAAATAATCATAAAGAAATCGAGAAGCTGAAATCACTCGATTGCGATATTGCCGTTGTAATGGCTTATGGCCAGATTCTACCAGCGCCTGTGATCAATGCCCCTAAAAAGGCCTGCGTAAACTTACACGCGTCTATCTTACCCCGCCATCGTGGTGCCTCTCCAATTCAGGCAAGCATACGCGATGGCGACTCCGAAACCGGTATCACGCTGATGCATATTATCCCGCAGCTCGATGCAGGAGATATGATTCTGCATCAAATTACTCCTATCACTGCAGAAGACACCGGAGGCATTCTTCACGACCGCCTCGCCCAACTTGGGCCAACGCTTCTCACAAAAGCGCTCCCTATTTTGGAGGGAGAAACCATTGCAGCAGAGCCTCAGTCAGAGAATTTGGTCACCTACTCGGGAAAACTCGAACGTGACGATGGTCATCTAGACTGGTCGTGCTCTGCCGGTCATCTCGAACGTCTCATCCGAGCCTACGATCCTTGGCCCGGCACTTTTGCGACGATGACCATAAGTGGGGAGGTCCGAAAGCTGAAAATCTATCCCTACGCTGAAGTTGGTCCCGATCATGACTCTGCTCCGGGGACAGTCATTCTATCAAAAAGCCAGCTCGCCGTTTCTTGCGGTGAAGGAAGGCTCATACTCAAAGGAGACTTGCAGTTGGAGGGCCGAAAACGGATGAGTAGCGCTGACCTCCTCAGGGGCATTGAAATTCCAAGAGGACTAATTCTCAGCTGAGGCTGATATTGGTCTTTGAAAATTCGGCTTACTTAGTGAAGGTTGAGTCGTTTATCTCAAACCCGTTATGTCGAGAAAATTCAAGCGCATCGTCCTCAAACTCAGCGGAGAGGCCCTCCGAGAACCGGGTAGCCAGGACAATATCTCACCAGAGATTGTCGAAGGGATCGCCAACCAGATCAAAGCAGCGCATCATACCGGCATGGAAATAGCCATTGTTGTCGGCGGAGGCAACTTCTGGCGCGGTGCTGCGGCCGCCGGAAGAGGGATGGATCGGGCCACCGCTGACTACGTGGGGATGCTGGCGACCGTTATGAATGCTCTTGCCGTTCAGAGCATGTTGGAGGCAGTAGGGGTGCCTTCGCGAGTCCAGACAGCCATTGAAATGAAAAATGTTGCTGAATCTTTCATTCGGCGCCTCGCCATTCGCCACCTAGAGAAAGGGCGTGTTCTCATTCTAGGAGGCGGGACAGGCAATCCCTTCTTCACGACTGATACGACAGCTGCGCTGAGAGCCAGCGAAATCGGAGCCGATATTATTTTCAAGGCCACCAATGTTGACGGCATCTACGACAAGGATCCCCGTCAGCACGACGACGCCCAACGATTCGACACAATTACCTACAATGAGGCTCTCGCGCGCAACCTCAAGGTGATGGATGGAACAGCCTTCACTCTTTGCCAAGATAATGATATCCCAATCGTCGTCTTCAATATGAACCAAGAAGACAACATTCGCCGTGCTCTAAGCGGTGACGATATCGGAACGATCGTCAGCGGTTAACCCAATCTCCAGTTTAGCGCCAGAGTTACGTCGACCATTTGATTTCAAACCATTCTCCAGTTAACTAGATCTACAACCCTCAGCTTAGACTTATGGACACCGAAACTTTCCTTCTCGAGATTGACGAACTGATGCAGAAGGCATCCGACTTCGTCTCTTCCGAAATGTCCAGCATCCGAACTGGAAAAGCGAGTCCAGCCCTGCTCGACAATATCAACGTCCATGTCGAAGCATACGGATCCAGCATGCCCCTCAAGCAATTGGCCCTCGTTTCTACTCCAGAGCCACGAATGCTGACGGTGCAACCTCATGATCCTACCATCATGGCAGATGTCGAGCGTGCCCTGCGCGAGTCCAAGCTCGGCATTACCCCTGCCGCCGACGGAAGGCTTATTCGCCTTCCTATTCCTGAACTTTCCGAAGAACGGCGCCGAGACCTCGTCAAGATTATCAAAGACATGGCCGAACAGGGTCGCGTTCGTGTCCGAGCCGCTCGTAAAGACGGTATGGATCAACTGAAATCTGCTCTCAAAGACAGCGGCATCACTGAGGACTCATTCCACGATATGGAGAAAGAAGTCCAAGATTTGACGAATAAACACGTCAAATCTATCGATGAACACTTCGCCGCTAAGGAAGAGGATGTGATGACGGTTTAGATTTAGTTCCAATGTCCTCTCGTAGCTATGTTCGAGCCCGGCAAATACCTCGACCTCAACCAGACCGATCACCTATCTCTCTTTCTTGAAGACCAGCCTGTATGGTCAGCGATAGGTGAAATAGCCGGCTACCTTGATCGCTTGATTGATTCGGTGGAAGGCAACCTAGTTCAGGGGTCCGTTCATGAGCGCGCTCTGATTGGTAATCGTGTCTATATCGCCCTAGGGGCCACCGTCGAAGCAAACGCTGTGATCAATGGGCCTGCTTGGATTGGATCAGGTTCAACAGTACGAAGTGGCGCCTACATTCGATCCAATGTCATCGCAGGTAACGACTGCACCCTTGGCAACTCTTGTGAATTTAAAAACTGCCTGCTCTTCAACAATTGCGAGGTTCCTCATTTTAATTATGTGGGCGACTCCATCCTCGGCTTCAGATCCCACCTCGGAGCAGGCGTAATCTGTTCCAATGTCCGTCTCGATCGCGCAAACGTGAGGGTGCGTGATAGCGAAGGAAGCACTATCGACACTGGCCTCCAGAAATTCGGAGCCATTGTCGGTAATCATACTGAAGTCGGCTGCAATACCGTCCTCAGCCCCGGCTCGGTCTTGGGGAATAATTGCGTTCTCTACCCGACTACCAACTGGCAGGGAGTGCTGGCTGCCAATTCAATCGTCAAGACGAGGCAACCGCAGCAGATCGTCGATCGACACCCACCAGATTGAAGTTTTTCGTGATACCAGCGCGCCTAATTAGCTCTTCCACCGCTTGTGCATCCAGATCCATTGCTCAGGATGTCGCAGAATGACTCTCTCTAGCACCTCATTGAATCGCCTCGTATTCTTCAGCATGTTATCGCGGCTTCGCCCCGTCTTTAAAATTTCGATAGGCGAATCGAATTGAATCACGTGACTACCGTCAGATTCCCGCCAACTCGATGCTGGAATGACCACTGCGTTAGTGCATTGAGCCAACACGGCAAGACTCTTAAATGTAACCGCGGGGTGTCCGAAAAAATCAGACGTAATTCCGAACTTAGGAATTGCGTATTGGTCAAATATTGAGACAACAATGTTGTTTTTCTCAAGCTGATCCAAGATCTCATCAAGGGAACCTGACTTACCCAGAGTCCCAAATCCTGCCTTGTGAAAGCGCCTTATCACAAGCTCATTAAACCACTTTGGCTTCAGTGGACGTCTAATAAAGTGAAAGCGACCAAAGTATTCACTGAATTTGGCCAGTCCCACAACAGTTGAGAGTTCCCAGTTACCGAAATGGCCAGTCAGCAAAATGACTCCGTTGCCCTCATCCAACGCTTCTGACAGATTTTCACCACCTTCGATTTTGACCAATCGGGACTTCTGCCTCGCAGTCATAAACGGCAACTTTATCACCTCAAGAATATTCTTTAGGTGGTGCCCGTAGAAGGCCTTTGCAAGATCCTCAAGCTGCTGAGGCTTCAGTGTTTTTTCAAAAACAAGGCCTAAGTTCGCCATCACAACGGATCGGCGTAAGGGAAAGAATCGATAGATCATACGGCCATACCAAGGAACCTGGATTTCATGCGGAACCGCTAAAGCAATCGCTGTAGCGCTGGTTTCCGTGTGAGTCATTGAAAGTTGTATACTCTTGATTCGGTTGAGATTCATGACAGCCTCAGCTGCCTCGTTGGGCACTACCTCAGGATTACCATAACCGCTTCGTTTCACCGCGAAATCGACAGGTTCAATCTTCCCCAAACATATCTCCCGCGGGAACAGCTTACTACATGCTTCCTTCGCCGCAAAACGAGCTGCAAGGCGTTGAGCTCTGCCCTTACCGCTCCCCGCCTCCGCTAATTCCGACTCCGAGAAGAAGCGACTTAATCCGTCATCGTCCAAGTCATTGAGTAACTTCTCGATGCGTGAGATCTCAACAGTATCTATACCCTGACGTGACAATTCCATCAAATTTCGCAATCACACGGCAGCAAAATTCAGCGCCCTGCTCCTCTAACTGCCAAAACAACATTCAGTCCCCCGAAGGCTCGGCAGATCACCAGAGCCACATCACCTTCGAGCTCTGTGTGCGTTCTTCCAACGGGCAAGCCAGCTAGCTGCGGATCAACTTCCGAGAAGGAGGAGACTCCGGGGACAATCCCTCTTTTCAAGGACTCTAAGGTCATAATCAAATCCACGATTCCAGCAGCTCCGATTAGGTGTCCGTAAGCCCACTTAAAAGCTGTCACAGGCGGAATATTCTCACCAAAGACTGACTCAATAGCAAGGCCCTCCGTCAAATCAGACGCCTTAGTTCCGTTGCCGTGAGCGCAAATCATTCCCACGTCTGATGGCACCAGACCCGCATTTTCAAGCGCCTCCTCTATCGCTCTTTTCAGCCCCTCTCCCGTCGGGTTCAACTCGACGGTTCCGGTCGCCTCGCAGGTGCTCCCGAAACCGAGGAATTCACCAATCACCTCAGCGCCTCGTTCCACGGCGTCAGATTGTTTTTCCAAGACGATTGCACCTCCGCCTTCGCCAAAGACAGTCCCGGAACGTGAGGCATCGAAAGGCTTCGGAATTTCACGAGAGAGTAATCCGAGAGTCTCATAATAAAGCATATGTTCCGGCTCCAGGACCGAATCATGTCCAACTGCAACAATACGATCCGCTTCATCGTTGAGAATAGCGGAGGCGGATTCAGCGACCGCCATTGGGCTGCTTGCACACTGGTTCGTGATGCAAGCGTTCGTTCCCTTCAACTGCCACTGGATACCTACGTGACACAACACATTGTTGGGAAGATTTCGCAGTAACCACATTGGGGTCACCTGATTACTCAATTCTCTGCCAAAACCAGTCAATTCCCCTTTCACTTCATGAATTAACGGAAGGAAATCGTAGTCGTCATGGTAATTCGCCCCGCCCGACCCGACGATGAGTCCACTGCGGTCATTGAATGAATCGCGGCTTGAATCAGTCATCGTTTCCCGACAATTCAGCACTCCTGATTCTTTAATGGCCTGCTCTGACGCGTAGATTCCATACATATCCTTGCGTGAAATTGTCTTATGAAGTTTCCGGTCGGGCACTAACGTCCGGTTGTCTTCTTTAACTTCAGACGCAATCCCACAAGGCCAGCTAGAACTGTCCCACTCGTATCGTCGGACCCGGCCGCGTTCCCAATGAAATTTGTCGATCGACGATTCTCCGGACTCGATCCTCGCCCATATCTCGGCCACAGTCGCGCCTGATCCACAGACGATACCACTCCCGGTGAAAACGATTCTCTCAGAAGACGAATTCATTTTTCTACCCCCTCCGGATTTAGAAATACGAGTGAGCTGTTAGAACCGCCAAAACCAAGCGAGTTGGAAAGAGCCGCGCGAATCTTTACTGATTTTGACTCATTTACAACGAGGCTAACATCACAATCAGGGTCGCGATGCTGAAGGTTGGCATTGACTGGTGCGATACTGTCCCGAATCGCAAGGCAACATACCGCCGCCTCCACGGCACCTGCAGCCGCGATTAAATGACCCATGCAACTCTTGGTGGAGCTAACGTTGACTTCGTTAATTCGAGACTCAAAGACCTTCCTGATCGCCGCACATTCACTTCGATCGTTCATCTGTGTCGACGTGCCGTGAGCATTCACGTAATCAATCTCGTCAGCACTGATACCCGCATCTTTTAGCGCCTGTTCAATTGCTTGAATCGGGCCATCGCCATCCGGCGGCGAATCCGTGATTCGATAACAACTTAAGGAATTTCCATCCCCACCTAGTTCAGCATAAATCGTTGCTCCCCGCTCTATTGCATCGCTCCAATCTTCAAGAACGAGAAAACCGGATCCTTCCCCCAAAAGAAATCCGTTTCTGGTCTCATCAAAGGGTCGACTAGCGCCTGTTGGGTTGTCATTATCAGTCGATAAAGCCCCGAGAAGGCAAAACCCTGAAATCCCGATTGGATTCAGCATGGAGTCAAAGCCCCCGGCAAGAACTTTGTCACACTGACCTCGTCGCAAGGCCTTCAAAGCGGACCCAATCGCCTGACCTCCCGAGGCACAGGCAGTATGCACCGACGTGGCGTATCCGCGAATCCCAAAGGCTTTCGCAAGGACGGTAAGTCCTGCGTTGGACTGCCATCGACAGAAGTTGATGGGGTCAGCAGGAAAATCATCACTTAAAAGTCTGTCTGGGTAGAACTGTCCCTCCTCTGTCGCGTAGTCTTCGACGACTTTTAAATCGTCATAATCTACCGACATCATTCCCGCACCGACGGCAAGACCCCAACGATGAGAGTCCGATTCATTCGGGGCGATACCGGCATCTTCCAGAGCTTCCTCAGCCGCCGCAAGAGCATAAGCATGAGCACGGGAGGCTCCTTTGAGCAATTTTCGACACGGGCCAGCGTTTTCCCGATCAAAATCCTTCACTTCTGCTCCGATTGTCGTTGAGAAACCGGTCGCATCAAAGTTTTCGATTTGTGCTCCTCCACTCTTTCCTTCTTGGAGAGCCCTCCAGGTGGATTCACGGTCATTCCCTACCGGGGTAACCAAACCAATGCCCGTGACTGCAATCCGGCGTTTTCCCTCACCATTCATAGACTTTTCTTCGCAAGCATAACTCGCGCGCTGCTGTTCCGGCGTTTTCCTTTACGACTTTGCACGAGAATCGAAGCCTGTTCGCCATCAATCTTGTCTACTTTTCCGAAGAGTTCCAGCACTTCTCCCGGCGGCATAAAGGAGCGTAATTTCACATCTTGCATCCCAACGACCGCCCACGGTCCACCGTCAAGGTTTGCGATTAAATCAGCAACAAATTTAAGTTTCAAATCCATTAACAAGGTACCAGGAAACACGGGCCTTCGAGGAAAGTGGTCTCCAAAGAAGGCCGCTTCATGAGGAACCGTAAATTGACCTTCCCGCTCTCCATCACCTTTCTCGACCGATTCGAAATTAACCGATTCCACCCCGCCAAAAGCATCTGGTGGAGCCCCGGATTCAACGAGGAGTCGATACCTCTGCCTTACCGCCGCAGGATTATCAAAATCTTCCATTAGAACCATCGGCCCAAGACAATTCAACAACTTGGCCACGGGTTTGTCGTCGACCGACGCTACCCCGCTGTAGGCGACGGCTTCCTCATCAGCTCTGGTCAGGGTCGCTTCGAGCTTTAAGATATCACCAGGAAAAGCATCACCGCAGAACTCGACAACGGAAGCGATTCCTGCTACCGGACGATACTTGAAATTGACCGCAGCCATTGATGACATCGCTGCGCACTGGCCGATTGACTCGGC
>DCQY01000123.1:45387-51547 GCA_002323995.1 Akkermansiaceae bacterium UBA1506
ACGATCGCTTTACCCTGCTTATCGCTGAGAATCCGGTCAACAAACGAAAACGCCCGAAAATGGTCACTCATGAGGGTACAAAAACGGGAGACGGATTACCGCCTCCCGAATTAACGAGGCGATCGATGATTCGTTAGCCTTTCTGCTCGCGCACCACCATTTTACAGAAGGTTTCAGTCGTAAAGAGCTTTGGTATCTCAGCTGATTTCAGTGGATCGGAGATGCGTTCCGCGGGAACCTCGGGCAGGTAAGTCTTTATTTTAGCAAGCCCGGCGTCGGTGACTACTCCCCCTTGCTCAAATTCCTCTTCACTGAGTTCGCCCCGGGCCTCTTCCATCGCTTTTCCACGAGGAATCTTGACCTTAAATTCCTGTTCAAGCCGGAAGACGATGTCTAGAAAGTCGATCGATTCTGCATCCAAATCATTAATCAGGGACGAGTCAGGCTTTACTTCATCCTCATCACAACCGAGAGCGTCTGCTACAATCTCAGCGACCTGAGGATAAATGGCATCGATTTCTGCTTGGGATATTTCTGTGCTCATAATTATTACATTTTAAATCCACCGTCCACACTCAATACCTGGCCGGTAATGTAACTGGCCAAATCGGAACTGAGAAACCAAACGGCATTCGCAATTTCTGAGGGCAGACCATACCGTTTTAAAACGATTTGGGAAGTGATTTCCTCGCCGGCTATATCGCGAACGGCCTCTGAGAGCTCCGTTTCGATGACGCCGGGAGCAACAGCGTTCACGAGGATCTTGCGGCGCCCCAACTCGACAGCTAATGACTTCGTAAAGGCGTTAATAGCGCCTTTACTCGCTGCATAGTTGGTCTGGCCCCGTCCGCCTTTTTCTCCCGAAACCGAACTGATATTGATAATCCTGCCGGATCGTTTCGACATCATGTAGGGGACCACTGCACGACAAAAATTGAAGACACCCTCGATATTGGTTTCGAAGACCGCTTCCAAATCTTCGTCTTCCAGCATGGGAAGCAAATTGTCTCGAATTATTCCAGCATTATTCACGAGGACGTCGATTGTGCCAACCCGTTCGGCCATAACTTCGACGCATTGGCGCGAAGCATCCGAGTCCCTCACATCCACCTTTACGGCGGTTATTTTCAAACCTTGATTCGAATCGACCACCGCCTGCGCCGCTTCGTCGTTGCTGACATAGGTCAAGGTGACATCCATGCCACTCGCAGCGAGACGCTCAACAATCGCCCGACCGATTCCGCGGCTGCCACCTGTAACCAACGCGTTCTTGCCCTCGAGACCAGCATTGAGCTGTAAATCCATAGCACTCATCAAGAAATGGCATTACCACCGTCAACAAAAAGGTCAGGGCCACATGTCATTACTGACCCGGACGCGTCGTAGGGATCAGTCGAATAAGCGGCTAGTTTGAAAGCTAGCCTCAGCCCCTCTTCCACCGACATTTTAAAATCCGTGGCAAGGCCAAAGCCCCGAAAGCTCTCGGACTTACAAGAAACTTTTCCTAGAATCACTTCCATCATGGTCTCGTGTCAAATCGATAAACCATGGGTGGATTAGGATCAACCGCGAAAAAGCGCCTCGAGTCTCTGCTTGGCAGGACTGAGGCGCTTTAAGGCCCACTTGTGACGTCGCCGATGGTGAAGTCACGTACCCGTCTCTCAACAGGTTGGGTGCCGCTTATCGACTTTTGCCTTCCAGTGAAGGCCTGACAGCCGAGGATTCGCTTAGCTCCCATTAACGTATCAACGGTCCGGACTTATTTAAATCGGTCAGGGGCGTACACAGCAGGAAAGTATTAACAATCACTATATCTCTTTCACCTGAACTCTACGTCTAATCCGGATTTTAGGGAATCCAAAAGTTTCGCATGGGCCGCCTCAACTTCGACAGCCTCAAGCGTACGATCCTCGCTACGATAACAGATAGAGTAGGCTAGAGACTTTTTATCAGCAGGTAATTTTTCTCCACTGGGGTCCTGAAACACATCGAAAAGTTCGACTGATTCAAGTAAAGGCTCCTCGTGGTTAGCAAAGAAATCCGCAACCCTTCCAGCGGCCATATCCGCTGAAACCAACATGGCAACATCGCGAGAACTGCCGGGAAACTTTGGTAGCTCCTCGTAGCTGCGCTCCGAAATCGACGCTGCTGCCAACCGCTTGAGATTCATCTCAGCTACGAGAACAGGAGCCTCAAGGTCCAATTCACGAGCCCGTGCCGGCAGAACGATTCCTGCGAGACCGAGCTTGACCGCCTTTTTGCCCCTACCTATCTCGATGCTGCAGGCGCAGAGCATACGGTCATCGTCAACGGGCACTAAATTGAGCTCGTTTGAACAAACCTCTTCAAGTGCAGCGCGCAGGTCGTGAATATCCAGATTGGAAGGTTTTCCGTCTGCCCAGTTACGACTCGTCCGTCCGCCCATCATCAGCATCGCAAGATGCTCGTGCTCCACCTCGCCACCCTTTGTAGTCGCCGTGAAGACACGTCCTATTTCAAAAAGGCGCAGATCCGCATTTCCGAAGCGCTGGTTTCGGGATGCTGTCGCAAGCAGTCCGGGAACCAATCCCGGACGAAGGTAATCCTGCTCATCGTTGAGCGGATTTTTCAAGCGAATCGGGCTCATGCCTCGATGATTAGTGGCGAGGTCATCCTTCAACTGTTGATCAGAGATCAGCTTAAGGTTGCGGACCTCAAAAAAACCTAGGCTGCTCAATCTGCCCTGAATAACCGAAACATAATCGAAGGCTTGGTCAGCCTTCGAAGCCGGGGAAAACCAAGCACCCTGATTGGACGGCACGTTATCCAGACCATAAACGCGAGCAACCTCTTCGACGAGATCAACCGGACGTAGTAAGTCGAGGCGATAAGTGGGGATCTGCCAAACGTGATCACCTTTGCTCAAACCAAGCGAAGTGAGAATCGCTTCGATAGTATCGTCTTTAATATCCGTTCCGATCACGGAGCGACAGTAATCATTGTTGAGAGAAACCGAGGCCGGAGCCGCTGGAAGTTCACCGCAGGTAACGATCTCTTCTTCAGTCGTGCCGCCGGCCAGCTCCAGAATCAGCCTACTCGCCAGGTCGGAAGCTCCGTTCACCTGATGGGGATCCACACCACGCTCGAAACGGTAGCTAGAGTCGGAATGCAGGTTAAGTCGCCGGGCTGTACGACGAATCTTTGAAGTCACGAAGTAGGCGGACTCGAGCAAGACATCGGTCGTCGCCTCCGTCACGCCAGAGCCCTCGCCACCCATCACACCACCTATCGCGATGGCCTTGGCGCTGTCAGCAATGACCATATCCTCTTCTGTCAGCGAATACATTTCTCCGTCAAGGGCTAGGAATTCTTCCCCCGCAGCTGCCTCTCGAACGCGAATACCACCATCGAGCTTGGTCATGTCGAAAGCGTGAAGCGGCTGACCCATTTCCATCATCACATAATTAGTAATGTCGACGATGTTGTTGATCGGACGCAGACCAATGGACTCGAGCTTTTCCTTAAGCCATCCTGGTGATTCACCTACTTTTACGCCTCGAATGCTGCGCGCGGAATAGTAGCGACATGACTCTGTTGAAATCTTGATCTCATCTTCTCTCGCCTTCCGCGTCGGCGTCGAGGAATCACCATAGTGCGCCACTCCGGCCAGTTCCTTCTTTGCGAGGGCTGCCAATTCACGAGCCACACCGAGATGACTGAGGCAGTCGGGACGGTTTGGCGTGATCTCCAGTTGAAAAACCGCCGGATAGACCTCAGAAAGCGGGGTGCCTGGCTCGAGAGTGGGTGACAGAAGCATCAGCCCGTCAGTTTCATCAGTCAGACCAATTTCGGAAGCCGCACACATCATGCCAAGCGAGTCGACACCACGCAGCTTGCCCTCCTTGATTTCGAAGGTCCTACCATCACCGGCATCAAGCAGACAGCCAGGCAAGGCCAATGGCACTTTGTCGCCCACCTTGTAATTCTTTGCTCCACAGACAATCTGACGTGATTTGCCAGATCCATCATCAACCTGACAGATCGAGAGCTTATCAGCATCAGGATGCTTGTCCGACGAAAGAATCTCAGCGACCACAAGCTTATCGGGAAGACTCTGTATTCCTTCCACCTCAATCCCGGTAAAGGTCAACAGATCACCCAACTCTGCCATAGAGTATTCGGAAAAATCAACGTGATCGGAGAGCCACTTGAGAGAAACGTGCATGAAGTTAGTTTCGTTAAAGGTTAAGTCAGATCACTTGGTAAACTGTTCGAGAAATCGGATGTCGTTTTCAATGAGCAGCCGAAGGTCTGGAATTCCATACATGATCATGGCGAGGCGATCGAGCCCCATGCCGAAAGCGAAGCCAGAAATTTCTTCCGGATCGTAGGCCAAATCACCGCGCTTCTTGGAGACTTCGCTGAAAACCGCTGGGTCAACGATACCGCATCCAGCGATTTCAATCCACTTAGCCGCTTTTCCGGTCGCGTGCAGTTTAAGGTCTACCTCGAAGCTCGGTTCGGTGAACGGGAAGAAATGCGGTCGAAAGCGCACTTCCGTCTTGGATCCGAAGAGCTCGCGAAAGAAATATTCCAGCGTGCCCTTAAGATCAGCTAGGGTTACATTCTTATCGACGTAGAGCCCTTCGAGTTGGTGGAAAGCACTCAGGTGGGTCGCGTCGATTTCATCGCGACGGAATGCGCTTC
This sequence comes from Akkermansiaceae bacterium UBA1506, assembly GCA_002323995.1. Classification (GTDB taxonomy): domain Bacteria; phylum Verrucomicrobiota; class Verrucomicrobiia; order Verrucomicrobiales; family DEV007; genus Arctic95D-9. The sequence goes on from DCQY01000123.1 coordinate 50,074, forward strand.
CTGGAGCAATGATGCGCACCGGAGGTGCCTCTTTTTCCATAGTACGAATTTGCACCGATGAGGTGTGCGTTCTCAGCAGTTTACCATTCTCAAAATAGAAGGTGTCGCTTTCATTGCGGGCCGGATGATCTTCCGGCGTATTGAGGGCATCGAAGCAATGCCATTCGGTCTCTATCTCCGGGCCCTCTGCTAAAGCAAAGCCCATCCGGCGGAGTATGGAGACCGCCTCATTGAGCACGTGAGTGAGTGGATGCAAGCCACCCTGGGGAAGGGGGCGGCTCGGAAGAGTGGCATCAATTGAGGCGAAAGCAGCTTTATCTCTCGCAGCTGTAAGGGCCGCTCCTTTTTCGTCAATTGCTGCAGTGATCGCAGTGCGAACTTCGTTTAGCTTCTGGCCAACATCTTTTTTTAGATCATTAGGAACGTCACGCATGCCGGCGCTGGCGGCAGTAAGACGGCCTTTTTTACCAAGAAATCCCACACGGGCTTCTTCAAGGCCGGAATCGTCGGTGATCGCCTCGATGGCGATAAGCGCGTCGCTCTTAATAGAATCCAGTTCTGCAAGCATGTCGATATAACAGGGTTCACTGTGGAGTTATTCCATCCGAGACCTAACAGGGTTTCGTCGAAAATCAACGGTCGTTTCGGTGGCGCTGCGCCAAGAAAAAAGCCGGTGGTCCACTCAGGCGGACCTACCGGCTTTTCGGTAAAGGTTTGGAACCTGAGCTAATTCAGGCAGCCTGCTTAGCTTTTTCCTCCAGCGCTGCCTTCGACTTCGCGACGAGAGCGGCGAAAGCGGCTTCGTCATGAATAGCAAGGTCGGAAAGGACCTTACGATCCAACTCGATACCAGCAGCAGAAAGACCCTCCATTAGACGGGAGTAATTCATGCCGTTAACCTTGGCCCCGGCGCTGATTCGAGCGATCCAAAGGCGACGAAAGGTTCGCTTGCGGTTTTTACGGTCGCGGTAGGCCCACTGCTGAGCCTTGGTGACTGAGTCTTTAGCAGTCCGATAGAGCTTCGAGCGGGAACCGCGGAAACCCTTTGCTTTTTTCAGGATACGTTTTCTGCGCTTGCGGCTGGCAGGCGCGTTTGTTGCACGTGGCATTTTTTATTTTCCTCTGATCGGGTTGTTATTTTTAATTCAACTGGCTGACTCACCCTCTCTTTAGGTGGCGGTAGGCTTACTGCCGCGCCACCAGTCGACTCAGTCGCGGATCGATTAGGCCGATCCTTAGCGTTAGACGTCTCTCAAATCAATGGGAGAACGGAAGATCAGCTTTGATGTTCTTCTCGTCACACTTTGCCGCCAAGGTACTTTGACCCAAGCGACGCATGCGTTTCGCGTTTTTGCGCCGATTCAGGTGTCTTTTACCCTGTTTCCGACGAAGAACGCGTCCGCTACCTGTCACCTTAAATCTTTTGGCGACGCCTTTTCGTGTTTTAGCTTTTCCAGCAACTCGTGCCATAGCG
>DCQY01000123.1:51928-62582 GCA_002323995.1 Akkermansiaceae bacterium UBA1506
GCCAGCAGCCTCCCGATCCGCTGGATTCGCGGAAGTTTCCTATCCTGACAACGGGGCGCAAAACCGGACTACTCCTCCTGATTATTTGGTTCACAGCAGGTGCGAGACCAGTTACAGTCACGCTCCATAGCTATGAGCGAAGATCACTCCTCCGACGGCGCCAAGACCGAATCCGAAAGCAAAACTCAAGCGCCTCCACCCTCGAAATCAGCAGATCAAGACCAGGAAATGGTTGAGAAGCTGAGCCAGGCCCGGATCACGATTGGGAAAGAACTCAGGAAAGTCATTATCGGCCAAGATGATGTGGTCGACCAAATGCTCATTGCCCTTTTGTCCGGTGGGCACTGCCTGATTACGGGGGCCCCTGGACTCGCGAAAACTCTTCTCGTCAGCACGATTGCCAAGGTTTTCGACCTTTCCTTTAATCGAATCCAGTTCACTCCCGACCTAATGCCTTCGGATATCACTGGCACTGAAATTCTCGAAGAGTCCAATGAAGGCCACCGTGAGCTAGTCTTTAACCGCGGCCCGATCTTCGCCAACCTGATTCTTGCTGATGAGATCAACCGAACCCCTCCCAAAACTCAGGCTGCCCTTTTGGAAGCGATGCAGGAAAAACAGGTCTCTGCGGCTGGCCAGACAATGGAACTAGAAAAACCCTTTTTCGTTCTGGCCACACAGAACCCGATCGAAATGGAAGGAACCTACCCCCTTCCCGAAGCACAACTGGATCGCTTCATGTTCAACATCGTCATCGATTACCTTTCTGAGGACGAGGAAGTTGCTGTGGTCTCACAGACAACAGGGACCGGCGGAGAACTCGTCGAGTCGATCTTCAGCGGAGAAGATCTCAAGCAGTGTCATGACGTAGTGCGGCAAGTTCCTATCGCCGAGGAAGTGATCCGCTATGCGGTTCGTATCGCTGCCAACTCGCGCCCGGGCCAGAGTGATACGAACGACTACATCAACGAGTGGGTCAACTGGGGAGCCGGGACCCGAGCAGGCCAGAGCCTCGTGCTTGGCGCAAAGACAAAGGCACTTCTCGATGGTCGTAGCCACGTTGGCTATGAAGATATCCGTGCCATGGCGGCTCCAGTCCTTCGTCATCGTATTCTCACAAATTACCGCGCTGAAGCGGAGGGTATCACAATCGATCAGGTCATCGATAAGCTCATTGATTTAACGCCAGAGCGCGTTTAAGCGCGCCCGTAGCCACCCAGTCAAGACTGCGAGAGGCTGAAGAGCTCCAAATGACTTCCAACTACATCGATCCCGGCGCCCTAATGCGGGTGAAGTCATTGGAGTTGCGCGCCCGCATGATCATGGAAGGGTTCTGGAAGGGACTGCACCGTTCCCCCTTCCACGGATTTTCCGTCGAGTTCAGCGAGTATCGCCCCTACTCTCGTGGTGATGACCCCCGCTTCCTAGATTGGAAGGTCATGGCACGGAGCGACCGAGCTTTTATTAAGAAATTTGAAGACGAAACCAATCTTCGCGCTCATTTCCTACTCGATCGGAGTCAGTCCATGACTTACGGCTCTGCCAGCTACACCAAGCAGGAATATGCCGCCACTCTCGCCGCCACTCTTTCCTATTTTCTCATGGGGCAAAACGATGCCGTCGGCTTAACTACTTTTGACCGCAAAGTTGACCAGCATATTCCGGCACGAAACCGCCCCGGACAATTGCGGCGACTCATGCTCCAACTTGAGAAAGCGCCTGCTGGAAAAAGTACTGACCTTGGGGCAGCGATGAAAGGGCTGCACGAACTTATTCGCAAGCGCAGCCTCATCATCCTGATTTCCGATCTGCTGGCCCCCCTTGAGGAACTGGAGAAACAAATCGGCTACCTGGCCGCTGGCGGGCACGATCTCGTGATTTTCCAGACCATGGATCGACAGGAACTGGATTTTAATTTCGAAAAGGCCGCCCACTATCGCGATACTGAAACGGGCCGAGATCTCTTTATCGATCCTAATATCGCCAGAGCCAGCTACCTTGACCGGCTCAATACCCACCTCGAGTCTGTTATAAATCTTGCCGGCCGACACGGAGTGAATTACCAATTAGTGCCCACTGACGAACCGCTGGAAAGAGTTCTTTTCGATTTCGTCTCGCGGCGAACCGGCTAATCAACCTGACAATACATCAAACTAAATTAGATGCTTACGGACGACCAGAAAGAGAGACTTACCCAACTAGCGAGCGAGCTGATTAATCAGGAAAACGCCCTCGTTTTAGTGGAACCGCAAGACCGAAGCACCGGTTTTTGGTTTGGGGGAGGAAACGTAGTTCAAGATCGAGACGGCTCCATCCTAATTGCAGGCCGCTATCGCAATTACGGTGACTCACGGAAGGGCGTTGGAGCTGGAGAGCGGGGCTTGGAATTAGCCATCTTCCGTGCCCCTGACATCCGCAGCGAATTTAAAAAGATCAAATCCTTTTCTAAAGCAGATCTGGCTCACAACGGCTTGGATATCGTCTCCATCGAAGGTGTGGCCCTTCACCTCATGGAAGAGGGCATCGAACTGTTCATTTCGACCGAGAAAGACGCCAAGTATCCAGAAGAGCTTGCCGGTTACCAGAAGCCAGGAGCCGGAGTCTGGAGTATTGATCGAATTCATGCCGACACGGCGGAGAATCTCAGCCCGGAAAACATCGAGGAAATCATTCCCTTTGGTTCTAAAGATCCCGGTCGGCTTCACTGCAAGGATCCCTGGGTCTTTGATCTGCCGAACGGCGATTTGGCTCTTGGTTACTGCACCCATCCTTTCACATGGTCGAGCAGCGGCACCGGCTTATTACTTCGCCAAGCGGGCTGCGACACCTACGAGAAGGTGACCAACAATCTCCTCCAACGCGGCCCCGTCTGGGATATCGCTGCCGCCCGCGTCACGGAACGACTTTCCGTCCCGAAAGTGGGCGCTTTTGCTGATAGTGACAATCTCTCCCTTTACTTCTACGACAGTTGCGAAAGCCTTCGACAACTCGATGAAAATCCGACTGCGGTATCTCGACCACGCGGGTGGTCGTGCGAAGAAATTGGCGGAATCGCCGTGGGTGATGATCGTGAGTTAACTCAAATTGAGAGTATCTCCACGGAGGCACCTCTTTTCGTTTCACCACATGGCACAGGCTGCTCCCGATATATTGCAACGCTCGTGACTGACGAAGGCATCTTCGCAAACTGGCAGCAGAGCCAACCGGATCTGTGCCAACCACTTGTGGGTCACTTTTTACCCATGAATCGTGTGCACGAAATCCTGGGCTAACTCCATGCGCCTTTCGCTCAACGCCTCGACAATTAAGCCAACCCCCTTGCTGGAGAAAATTCGCGTAACTGGCGAGGCTGGCTACAGAGGTATCGAGCTATGGGCCGTCGAGATCTACGAATATATCGGTCGTGGCGGTGAAGTCCGCGATGTGGAATTAGCCCTCGAAGACCAGGGACTCCAAGTTCCGGCGTTCATTGCTGTGCGCGGCTGGGGAGACGCCAGTGGACTTGATTATAAGGTCGCCATGGAAGAAGCCCGGCGTCGCTTTGAACTCGCTGCGCGCTTCAATGCCCCACTGATGATATGCACACCACCAGTGGCTCAAGCCGGCTTTGATCAACTGCATGAAGGTTACCGTGACCTGCTGCAAATCGGCAGGGAAACCGGAGTTCAGGCTGTGATGGAATACATCAGCTTTTTTAAAAGCCTCAACAATCTACCAGACGCCGTCACGGTTCTGGACCGAGCCGGCGCTGATGGCTGTGTGACAATTCTTGACGCCTTTCATAACTGGAACAATAAAACAACACTCGAGGACATACAGTCCATTCCTCTGGAACGGATTAGTCACTATCATATCAATGATGCACCGCAAGGGTTACCAAGCGGAGAGCAAAACGACAGTCACCGGGTCATGGTGGGCGACGGCATCATCGATTTAAAAACCGAACTCACCGTTCTCAAAGAGAAAGGCTACGACAAATGGCTCAGCCTCGAGCTCTTCAACGCTGGATGGTGGGCGAAAGACCCTGCGGAAACAGCCAAAGTTGGCATCGAACGCATGCAGGCAATCTGCGAAGAGGTTGGATTCAAAGTGGACGACTAGTAGTCATTCCCACCATGGCTTTTGAATCGGCCGCAAGCTCCGAGGCGACATTCACAAATCTAGCGAGCGGCACTTTCGAGCGCCTGCCCCAAAGATTGCAGATCCTTGCCCAGCCCAACCGCCGTTGCGCATGAAGAGGAAAAGATCGAAACCGAGAAAAGAGCGACAAAAAGAAAGATAGTAAAAAGCGACTTCATAGGTCGAATTATACATTTTCATCGTGAATCAAAACCAAAATTTTCTATTTTTTTATGAGGTAGACTCGTCTTTCGCTGGCCACGACCGACATCCGGAAAAGCAATCGCGTCGACATCGGCAAAAACCCCTGTCAATTCCAGACCCTACGATTCCGGTCGCGCCTTTCCAAAGTGGAACTCAGTGACGAACAGCAATAACAGCTCAAAAAGCTCGAAACTTGCACAGCCCATAGTTACAGCGATCTTTACCTAATGACCGGCAAGCAATGGAACGCAGAATTTTTTTCGGATATTGGAGATCCTTCCCAGTTGGCCCCATTGTTCGATTCCTTGCCCGAGGTATTCTTCTTTGCGAAGGACCTGCAGGGTCGTTTCACTGCTATTAATAATCCCCTGCTCAGGATGATTGGAGTTGCTCGTGAAGAGGTTCTTGGCGCAACCGACTACGATTTCTTCGACCGGGATTTGGCTGATGCGTATCGCAGTGAGGACATGACGGTGATGGAAACCGGCGAACCAGTCCTCAATGAATTGTGGTGGGTTCCAAATATAAAAACCGGCGACATTCACTGGTATTACTCTTCAAAAATATGCCTTCGATCAATTGACGAGAGAGCCATTGGCATCGCAGGGATCATGCGCCCACTAGGGAACGTCGGAGAACTTACTTCAGACTTTCGACAGATGAGCTCGGTCGCGTCTTACATAGAGACACACTATGCCGAACGACTCACAGTCGAGAATATGGCTGAAGTTGCCCAATGCTCGCCACGACATTTCCAGCGTGTCTTCAAAAGGGTCTTCAAGACAAGTGCCCTCGAACACCTCATGCGCACCAGGATAAGACATGCCGCCAGCGACCTAATTGAAACCCGCGACAGCCTAAGCACGATCGCCCTGGGGTGTGGATTCTATGATCAAGCCCACTTTTCTAATCAATTCAAACGCTTCCGTGGCGTGACTCCATCCGCTTATCGAAAGCAATTCAAAGGGCTACCCTGACAACAACACTGAATCTTGTTTTCGGAAGCCTCTGGGCGACTGCCCTTTGATTCGTTTAAACTGCGCATTGAAATTCGATAGGTTGTTGAAACCGCAGGAGAACGCGATATCCGAAACTGTTCGATCCGTCTCGATCAAAAACCTAGCTGCTCGACTGATGCGAAACTGAACGAGGTATTCCTGAAAGCTCATGCCAAGGTGCTGTCCGAAGAATCGACTCAGTGATTGCGGATGAAGTGCGGCAACTCGGGCAACGTCATCTAGTTTGACAGTGTCATTCCAATGCTCTTCAAGATAGCTAAGCACTCTCTGTAATCGCTTAACTTTTTGTCGATTCGCCGTCCCTTGATACGCGACGCTGGCGATAGGCTTGCGATTTCGATCAGTACTCAAAAATGAGAGTAATTCAATCAATCCTAGAAGACGCGCTGCACCCCTATTCTCCTCAAAGATCCCCTGCATCAAGGTAATGGCCTCCATCCTGACAGGCATCGAAAAGGACCACCCACGGTTTGCTCCATCAAGAAAAGGCACTAGATCTGAAACCTCCGGTAGGGACAGAAAATCATTCCCCAGCATTTCACTACGAAACTGGATGACTCGGGCCCGCGCTTTTCCCCGCTGCCAGTTTCGATACTGGTGAGGCACCCATCGCCCGATCAAAACAAGATCGCCCGGACCAAATCCCTCAACTGAGTCCCCAACCAAACGCTGCCCTTCACTTTCCAGAATCCATGTGAGTTCAAATTCGGGGTGATGGTGGTAGTGACAGTCAAACTCGGACTGGTCGATATCGAGACAGACAAACGAGCTACCGGCACCAGGCAAAATGGTCTCACGAGCGGGCTTCATCTAACGTTATCATACCGTAAAATAAGCTAGAAATCTCCTTATAATGTGAAAATACCATCACTATTGGTGATTCGCCCATTTTGCAGCAACCAACCGGAAGGATATCTTTACGCTTCCCCCATGAGCACTTCCTGCCCTCACGATCCATTTAAGAAGTTCCGCGCCGATGGCCCAATCCTAGAGTCGCAATTTGAAGGAGAAAAAATCGCGATGATTCTGGGCCATAAAAACATCCGGGCAGCGACTCGCGATTATCAAACCTTCAGCTCTGATGCTCCATTTCGCGTTCCTATTCCCTCCGAAGAGAAGCTAAGGCGCGTGCGTCAACTTCCCATTGAAACGGATCCACCCCAGCACTCCGCCTATCGCAAGATCGTGGAGCCATTTTTCAAGCTACCTAACACGCCCGAGTTCAAAGAGAACGTCGCCAACATGATCGAGGGCATGATCAAGAATGCTTGCGAAACTAGTGAGGTCGAAGTCGTTCGCGATTTCTCTCTTCCCATCCAATCGCTGGCGCTGACCTATCTGTTAAAGATGCCAGAATCGGAGGCCAAACTCTGGATCGGCTGGGGCACCCATGTTTTCCATGACGGCAACGATGGAGAAACTAGAGGCAACACACTCGAGACCTATATTAACCAGCAATTCGACCGGGCCGAGGCCAACCCGGGAGAAGACTTTTTCTCTGCTTTGGGAAAGGCGACTTATGAGGACCGGCCGCTGAGCCGTGAAGAAAAAGTAGGCTTCGCCAATCTCACTTTTGCCGGTGGGCGCGATACGGTTATTCACACTCTTTCCTTCATCGTCGCCTACTTTGCCGAACATCCAAACGCCTATGCGAAGCTGAGAGAAAACCCTCGCAGCATCATCTTGGCCGCTGAAGAGTTCGTTCGAGTTGTGAGTCCTTTGACTCAAATCGGTCGCGTTTGCCCGGTATCGACAAATGTTCATGGCACCGCAGTCGAAGCTGGTCAGCGCGTCGGGCTCTGCTGGGCATCCGCCAATTTTGACGAGACCGTTTTCGACGAACCGGATGAGGTGAAACTTGATCGGAAGCCAAATCCACACATTGCCTACGGTAGCGGTCCGCACACGTGCCTCGGTGCGCCCCACGCCAGGCTCATCATTCGGACTCTACTTGAGAAAATTCGTGATATTTCTCCAAAACTGACATTGATCGAAGCAATTGAAAATGTCGAGACAGAAGCCGATTACGAACGCCGTTCCGGCTACGAAAAGCTGATCGTCAAATTTGAGGTCCCCTGATCGCGTGGCGCGAATTTACAAATTTTACGGGATCACGCTCAATACATTTTCACCAAAGTCTGAGATATTCTCCTATGACTCTCGGCTCCAGACTTTCGATCTGCCCAAAAGCAGCGGTCTGTCTGGCCGTTGCCGGAGTCGCCGTCGAGTCGCTTCGTGCCGCAGAAACGCTATCCTTCAACCGCGACGTCCGCCCGATTCTTGCCGGCAATTGCTACGACTGCCACGGACCGGACGAAGAAACCATCGAGGGAGATCTGAGACTCGACTCCCGCGAAGCCGCTGAAAAAGTCCTCGGTGTCGATGGTGAACTTTTTTACCGGATCACAGCCGATGATGACATCGACCTGATGCCACCGCCGGACTCTCACCGACATCTCACCGCGGGTCAGATCGAAACAATTCGCCTCTGGTTGGAACAAGGCGCCCCCTACGAAACCCACTGGGCATTTGTCGCTCCTGAAAAAGCCGACGTCCCAAAAATTCAAAATTCCGAGACCACGATCAACCCGATCGATCATTTCATTCGAAGGCGTCTCGAGGAAGAAAAACTCAAGCCCTCTCCCGAAGCGAATCGACACACCCTGGTCCGTCGACTTTATCTCGATCTCATCGGGATCCCCCCCACACCTGAACAAGCTGACGCCTTCGTCAAAAATACCGATCCCAAGGCTTACGACAAACTTGTCGACGAGTTGCTGGCTTCTCCCCGCTATGGGGAGCGCTGGGCCCGTCCTTGGCTTGACCTGGCGCGTTACTCCGATACGAACGGCTACGAGAAAGACCGCCCAAGATCCATTTGGCCCTATCGTGACTGGGTCGTCGACGCCATCAACGCAGACATGCCGTTCGATCAATTCACGATCGAGCAACTTGCCGGCGACATGCTTCCCAATCCGACCCTAGAGCAACTCATCGCGACCGGATTTCACCGCAACACTATGCTCAACGAAGAAGGTGGCATCGATCCCCTCGAGTATCGCTACTACGCCATGGTCGACCGCGTCGCCACGACCGGCACCGTCTGGATGGGTCTTTCCACCGGCTGCGCTCAGTGCCATACCCACAAGTACGATCCCATCACTCACACCGACTACTTCAGCCTCATGGCCCTGTTAGACAATGCGGACGAAGTTGCCATCCAAGTGCCTGATCCTCGCATGAAAGCAAGGCAGGCTCTGATCAATCAGCAGATCAAGGAAGCGGAAGCCGAACTGCTCACCAAGATCGATCCCATCAAGTATCAGACTTGGAAAAAAACTGAAAAAGCAAAAGTCGTTCCTTGGCACCATCTTGAGCCTCACGAACTAAAAGCTAACCTACCGCTTCTTGAGCATGAAGGAGACGGCGTCATTTTCGCGAGCGGCGACTTCACCAAGCGCGACACCTACGAACTAACCTACCAGTTGCCCGAAAAGCTCAAAGGCAAAACCATCACCGCACTTCGCCTTGAAGCTCTGCCTGATGACCGGCTGCCCGCAGGAGGTCCAGGGGCTGCTTATTATGAAGGTAGAAGCGGCGACTTCTTTCTTAGTGAAGTTACCTTATCTCTCAACAACAAGCCCGTAGAAATCGAGGCGGCCACTCGTGACTTCGGGAGGATCTACATCGGCAAAGGCGACGCACCGGCTCAGGCCGTTTTTGATGGCAAAGGCTCCTCGGGCTGGTCCACCGCGTCCCGCGAAAACGAACCTCACGAGCTGGTCGTGAACCTCAAGTCGCCGCCTTCGGCCGAAGGAGAATTGAAAGTCGAACTCCTTTTCGAGCGCCACTTTGTCGCCGCCCTCGGCAAGCTTCGCATCTCCGTCACCACTTCAGAAAAAACCGCCGCCGCACGAGCCTGGCCACAGATTGACCCGGCCACAGCATCCGAGCGGGAGATGATGATCGCCTACGCCAATTCCGCGAAAGAAATGACCAAGGCCAGGGCTGCTCTCGAAGCACTCAAAAAGAAGCGCCCCTCTCCTCCCACCACGATGGTGATGAGAGAGCGTCCTCCCCAGAATCCACGCACCACTCGACGTCATCACCGCGGTGAATACCTCAACGCCGAAGAAGAAGTACCCGCAGCTGTTCCTGCGGTTTTTCCTCAGTTGCCTCAAGGTGAACCCGCCAACCGACTCACCTTTGCTCGCTGGCTCGTGAGCAAAGACAACCCTCTTGTCGCCCGCGTTGTCGTCAACCGCGCCTGGCAGGCCATCTTCGGCCGCGGCATCATGGAATCCGTCGACGAGTTCGGCACCCAGTCTGAGGCACCTTCGCATCCCGAGTTGCTGGACTGGTTAGCCGTTGAATTCATGGAGAAGGGCTGGTCTCGTAAGGAGTTGCACCGATTGATCGTCAGCAGCGCCACCTATCGCCAAGATTCCGATATCCGCTCGGATCTGCTCGCCGCTGACCCCGACAATATCCTCTTAGCTCGCGGACCACGCTTCCGCCTCGACGGAGAAGTCGTTCGCGACATGATCCTGAAAGCCTCCGGTCTGCTTTCTGACAAGATGGGAGGTCCCGGCGTTTACCCACCGCAACCCTCCAGTGTCGCAGCTGCCGCTTACGGCAATACCAAGTGGCCGATTTCGGTGGGAGAAGATCGCTATCGACGCAGCCTCTACACCTGGTCGAAGCGCACCGCCCCCTTTGCCGCCTTCACTGTCTTCGACGCGCCTACCGGTGAGATCTGCGTTGCTAAACGCGACCGCAGCAATTCTCCTCTTCAGGCTCTCACTCTGCTCAACGACGCCATGTTTGTTGAGATGGCTGAAGCCGCAGCAGCCGAAGCCATCGCAAAGAACGAAGGCAACGAAGCCATTGTCACCGATCTCTTCAAACGCTTCCTAACACGTCCACCCAATAACGAAGAGCAGAGCGCCCTACTCAGCTATTTCGAAATCCAGAGGCAACGATTTGAGAAAGGTGAACTCAATGCCACCGAGTGGCTCGGGGAAGACAATTCATCTCCCGACCTCGCCGCCTGGGCACTCGTTGCCCGAGCTCTCTTGAACCTCGACGAAACCATCACGAAAGGATGACACCATGAACTACGATCCTCTCCATGAACGCACCCGCCGCCATTTTTTCCGTGACTGTGGTCTTGGTGTCGGCAAGATCGCTCTCGCTTCCCTGCTTACTAACAGCGGCTCAAAGCTTTTCGGTGTGCCAGCGACCCCAACGCTGACCGAAAGTCCCATAGCGCCGAAACCTAGTCACTTTAAAGGCACCGCCAAGCGGGTCAT
>DCQY01000073.1 GCA_002323995.1 Akkermansiaceae bacterium UBA1506
GATGCTGGTTTGCTAAGCGAGTGGCCTGATGAGGGTCCTCAAAAGCTCTGGGTCTTTGAAGGTGCTGGCTTGGGTTATTCGGGGATGTCAGTTGTAGGTGACAGTCTCTACACTCTAGGAACCAAGGGAGATGAGATTACCGTTGTCTGCGTCGACATCACCAATGGCATGGAGGTTTGGTCGACTAAGATCGGAACTGATGATCAAAACGGCTACAATGTGGGTTGGGGACATGGCCCCCGCAGTACACCGACTATTGCCGACGGGAAGGTATATGTGCTCGGGCCAAAAGGCTTGCTCGTCTGTCTTGATGCCGCGGAAGGTAGCAAGGTGTGGAGTAAGAATTTGGTCGACGATTTTGGAGGGAAATCAGGTGGATGGGGGTTCTCTGAATCCCCTCTCGTCGATGGAGATAAGGTGGTGATTGGACCTGGTGGTTCAGATTCCCCGGTAGTTGCTCTAAATAAGGATAATGGGAATACTATTTGGAAAGCGTCGGGATTTAGCGTAGGCGGAGGCAAGGCTGAATATGCCACAGTCGTCGCTCTAGACCTGAATGGGAGGCGCCAATACCTTCGGTTATTCAACGACAAGCTGGTTTCTCTCGACAGCGTGACTGGCGATTTACTTTGGAGCACCGATTGGCCTGGCGGGCAGTCTCCAGCCGTGATTCCGACTCCTATTGCCGATGGCGATGAAATATTGATCGCTTCTGGCTATGGCGTGGGTTCCAAGCTGGTAAAGATCGATGCTGATAATCAGCCAAGCGATGTGTGGCAGGAGAAGACGTTAAAGGTAAAGCACGGCGGAATGATCAAAATGGGAGACCATGTTTACGGTTCTTCAGAAGGCGAGGGGCTCGTCTGTCTCGAGTGGGAATCAGGTGAATTGGCCTGGAATGAGAAAGGTCAGTTTTTCGGTAGCACCGATTCCGTGGCACTCGCTGATGGCATGCTCTACGTGCTCAACGATCAGACCGGAACACTTTCCTTGGTTAAGGCTAGCCCTGATGGGTTTGAGCAGACAGGCCAGTTCACGATGGACCCTCAGAGCGATCAGCGTCATCAAAAAGGTAAGGTCTGGACTTATCCATTAGTGGTTGGTGGCAAATTGTTCCTGACCGATCAGGAGATCATTATCTGCTACGACATTTCCAAGTGATAAAAACTGACGGCTTGCCTCGACGAATCCAGAGTCAACAAGACCGAGTGACGCATTCGGTGCCGTTTTACGGTGATACTGCATGTTAGGCATAGAGGACACATCAGATGCGGTGAGCCAGCCCCGGAATTCAAAAGCCGGTCCTTGGGCGTGGCCCATAATTTTGGCTTCGGTTCTGTTCATCGGTTGGCTGATAAATGTTATCCCGACAGAAGCACTTGATAGCGACGATCTGCAGGGGCCCATTCCCAGTGCTAGTGCAGATCTAGCAGTATTACAGATGCAGAGTCAGGCAATAATCGCCTCGGCTTCTATAGACAGAGCTTCTGCTGCGGAGGCGCTCAAAACTCTGAAAGAACAGTCCCGTGGATTCAAGTCCCAAGCTGCCATTGTTCTACTGGAGGACTTCATCGATGCTCCGATATCAGACCCAGTCGCCAGCCTAGAGGCAATTAAAGAAGATAAGAATGCGCCTGAATGGTTGGAGCAAATTGAACGATCTCTTTCTGAGGGTATTACGACTGAGGAGCGGGCTGTCTTGCGAAGTGAGCTGGGTTGGTTTGCCGAACTGGCCGCAGAGCCTGGTCGCGTGGCTCCAGAGAAATCCGACGAAATAAAAGCGCGTTCTGCGGAGGTGATCGTCCTGATAATGTTGTGTCTGATTGGAGCCGCCTTGGTGATTCTTGCGGGTGGACTCTTTCTTTACATGCTGCTAAGGAATCAAAGGATTACGGGTAAGGCCCTTAGATTCAACAATAAGGTCATGCCGCGAGGAATAATGCTGGAAGCTTTTGCTCTCTACCTTGGTATGGTATCGTTGGGAGAAGCTGCAGCGATCGTGATTCATGGCAGTTTTTCTCTGGCTGGCTACGGCTTGTCTATGGTCGTACCGCTAGTGTGGCCGAGGATGAGAGGTTATCGATGGAGGCCCTTTCTTCAATCGCTGGGGTGGCATCGTGGCGAGGGTGTCTTCAAAGAAATTGGCTTTGGCATAATAGGTTACTCCGGTGTTCTGGCAATCGCCTCAATCGGTATCTGCTTAACCTGGGTAATCTCACTTTTCGTCGGCGTCTTCGCCGGAGGTGGTCCTGAGTCGACTTTTGAGACAACTTCGCCTCAGCCTCATCCGGTCCTAGGCTGGATGTTTAGAGGAGGTTGGGTGGAGAAGCTATTTTGTCTCCTGCTCGCAGCTGTTTTGGCCCCTCTACTTGAGGAAACATTATTTCGTGGAGCTCTGCACCGATATTTGAGGGGACGTCTTGGCTTTTTTCTGTCGGCTTTGATTACCGGGGTAATATTTGCGGGTCTTCATCCACAGGGGTGGTTGGCTATTCCTGCGCTAGGAAGTATAGGGATCGGGTTTTCGCTACTGAGAGAGTGGCGGGATTCATTAATAGCCCCAACTGTCGCGCATGCCATTAATAATGGTCTTCTTATCACTGTGGTGTGGTTGGCCCTCTAATTCCATTTCAAGTCGCACGATAATCGGATCAGCCGCCATGTTTATTTAAGATATATTAATAGTAAAATACCCTTGATAATTTTTTTGATCATCCTAATTTCAAAATAGTAAAATCTCCATAACTCGAGCGTCTTTCACCCAGAGTGAGTCATTTCAAAGAGGTTTCGTAATATTCTGCTCAATTTTTTCGCTCACGCCATGTCCTTCACATTTAGAAACCTGTTTTCTGAGGAGGGTGGAGACACATCCGCCGAATTCGAGGAAGGAGCCAAAGGAACTGCCCCCAGAAACGCTGTTGTTCCTTCTTCTGCGGATGGCGCACGCGGCGCAAAACCAGCCGGAAACGAAAAGATTGAAGAGGTCGAGCGAACTCAGAGCTTTCTGGTCAGTGAACTTCTCCCTTTCATTCCTCCGGCGATTGCGGCGAAGAGTGGGATTCCGATGGAGGAAGAACTCATTCTTCCGATGTCTTCCGATGGTTCTACCGACGTCAAACTTTCTGCGGTCTATCAGGTTTGCCCCCAGTTGTTCGCCGCTGAAATCACGCCGCTGAACGACTCAACGCTCACTCTTCCAGTCAAACTGGAAGTGGTCACCGGAGCCGAGGGATCTCCCGTCTCTCTAAATGGGGTCACATTCGAAGCTAAACCTCACAGTTTGGGGGAAGGATCCCAAGCAGAGAAGCTTGTTGCTAAGTCGGGACCCAAGACAAAGGGCAACGAACCCGACCAAGCTTTTTGGTCACTGGAACCTCTAGATGGGTTTTCGAGTTTTGGTGCTTCTGTTGACTCCGCATCTACAAAGGAAAAAGTCAGTGAAGGATTTGAAGGTGTCCCCGAGTTAGAAATAGCTGCTGAAACACAGCCCGAGGCCGAAGCTATTCAGTCAGGTAAAAAAGAAGATTCCGCATTTCTTAGCAAACAGTCCGGGGGGGATGGGGGAGTTCCGTTTCCAGCGGTTGCGAAGCAAGGCGAATCCATCGGGGAGACCGGAAGCTGGGGAACGATGTTTGATGATGAATTCACTGGGAATACATCTCACGAACCTGGACTGGTTCCCGAAGGCATTGGTGACATTCTTGATCTAGAGGCAGAACACGAAGCGTTAGGCGAGGCGCAAAAGACCGTCGATGATAAGGTTGTCTCGGATAAAGCTAATCAAGCGTTGCTGGAGGAGCCCCAGGAGCTCGAAGAGAAAAAAACTGATACCTTTGGATTCGCCGCTGCGCAGGGCTCGGCTGAGGCAAAGAGTAATGAAAAGGACGACATAGAAGGTGCTTTTGAAGCCCCTGCTTCTTCTATCCGAAAAAGTTCAATCACTGAACCCCCTCCGAACAGTGGATACGTTAGATTGAAAAGTCTAGGGCCGTTGGGGAATTCGGGCGCAAAAGGTGCAGCGGAAGCGCCTGTGGGATGGAATCCTGAGCCGACGGTGAAACCCAAGTCAGCGGCTCTGGCTGCGATGGAATTCGATGCTTCTGGAGATGGGATTGATAGCGAAGACACGCCAGATCTCGAGATGAGAGCGATTTTTTCGTCAAGTGATTCCCTTTCCTTATCGTGTGTCGCTCGAAAAATTTCAGAGCTTCCCGGCATCCTAGGGTGCGCTTTAGCCACCCCTAGCCGGTTGGTTCAGGAGTCCTTCGGTGAGGAAAATCGATTCGGTGAAGGAGCGGAGGAAATAATTCAATCCGCGAAGAATCTCGCTAATTTGACGGGGCTTCCGGATGCTCGATCATTCACTCTGCAGATTGATAGATGCATTGTTAGTCTTTTTACGGAAGGCCCCTGTTTCCTGATCGTTCGACATGGTTCGCCTAAGTTTGGTCCGGGCATTAGGGAGAAGTTGATCGTGATTTCGCGCAATATGCACAAGCTCGACGATCGGTAGTAAATGGCTCCGATTAACCGCAAAGCGAGGAAGATTCAGTATGAGATTGATTGCTGCGTTCTTGAGAAGAGTTTAAAACCTCACGCATCACATTATCCGTAGCTCCTACACTTAGTCGTTTAGAGGCTTGATCAGAGGGACTTAGGCGGAGATATTGAGTAGATTATGGAGACAAGTGAAAGCTCGGAGTCCGCAAATGCCGATGATACAACCGCTGTGCCGCTCGAAATCAGTCTGGATGTGGCTGAGCAAGCAGATGAGTTACTGCGTGAACTGGCAGAAGATGCAGGGCTCGATACAGCTTTGATTGTTGATAAGAGTGGTGCGCTCGTCACGGGTATTTCTGCCGAAGAAAATGTTACCGTCGAAGTAATCTCTGCACTGGTTGTCGGAGCGAGTGGCGCGATGAAAACGCTGGTGCGTGAATTAGGAGAAACGGGCGAGATCGAAAGTCTTCATCAAGGAGATAAAAGAACGGTTTACATTCGTGAAATTCTAGGCCGGTTCTTTCTCGTGGGAGTTTCTGAAGCGTCAATTCCTGTGGGTGTGATTCGAGAGAAGTCCAATCAGATGAGAGAACCTCTATCCAAACTTTTGGGTTCTATTGAGACTTCTTTGGTCTCGCCAGAAAGGGTAGCTGAGGAGCCAGAGCAAGAGGATCCACTATCTGGAAACGACGATGATTCATTGGTGGTGAAAACTGATGATAATTTTTTCAAAACGGAGAAACTCTCAGAGTTGGAAGATGTTGAAGACGAGCAAGAAAACCGGGTGCTTGACGCCGAAGCGATTTCGATTTTTGAGCTTGATGAAGAACCCGAATCTTTTGAGGAAGTTGCAGAAGAAGCGCCTGAGCCTACCGAGGTGATTGAGCCATTGGACTTTGGTGAGGAAGAAATCGTTATTGATGCTGATGAAGAAACTGTTCTAGTACCGTTCGAACCTGAGGGAGATGACATTGAACAAGAAGAGGTAGATTCGGAACCAATCGTTGTTGAGCAGCGAGAGCCCGTTGATTCGATTTTCGAGTTGGATCCTGAAGATGATGAAGAAAGGCGCAGGGGCAACGATAGCCTTTTTAAATTAGACACAGAGGATGAGGAAATTGGAAAATCCGTCTTAGAACGGGCCGATGAGGAATCGCAAGTAGGCATCGAGCTTGATACCGGAGATGACGCGGAAATCGCGAAAAAAGATTCTCAAACGGAAGAGCCTGACGGCGAAGAAGAAAATAACGATCCTGAAGGCTCTGGCCCGTTTTATTTCTGAAACTACCGCGAGTTCACGGGCGCCGAGAGGAGTGGAAAATGAACCTTTGCCCGATCAAATTACTGTGTTACCAGTATTGATCAAAGATTCCTGCGGAAAATTAATTGGCTAAATGGACTTGATAACTAAAGGCGGGCCGCTGATGTGGCTCTTGCTCGGTTGCTCTATTATCGCAATCGCGATCTTTCTTGAACGCTTGTTCTATTTCTATCGAGCTCGGATTGATGTGGGTGATCTTTTATTTGGACTTCGCAATCTCATCAAGAATAAGGCCTACGCTGAGGCTCTTTCTGAGGCTGTCGTGACACCCGGACCGGCGGCCCGTGTCATTCAAGCAGCATTAAGGCGTCATGCTGCGCCCCGTTCAGAGCTAAAGGAGATTGTTCAAGAGAGTGGCCAGCTCGAAGTTCCCAAGCTGGAGAAGCACCTCTCGGTTCTTTTGAGTGTGACTTATATTGCCCCTCTGATCGGCCTACTCGGGTCGGTCCTCGGTCTCGTTGATACTTTTGTTCGAATAAACGCCGTAGGCGGATTCACTACCGTATCGGAAATTTCCCAAGGAGTTTACGAGGCATTGATCACCTCAGCTGCCGGCCTCATGGTGGCAATTCCCGCCTTCATTTTTTACTCCCATTTGCGCACCTACGCTAAGAGTTTGATGCATGATATGGAGAGTGCAGGCGTCGAGATCGTGAACACTATCTGTGACCTCCGATCCCAGCCTTCTGATATCATATCGATCCGTCCAGAAAGTGAAGCGGATCGCGACGGCGGTGAGACCGCGACCCAGTCCTGAGTTCAGCGGGAGGAATTTTGAAACTCGAATCGACATTGAAAGATCGAGGGGGAATGCTCTACACGGCACCCCTGATGGATGTGATCCTTCTCTTGATCATTTTCTTCTTGTTTGGAACAAGTCTGGTTTTGAAGTCTGGAGTTGGGGTAACTTTGCCGAGTTCAGGTTCTGTTTTACCGCCAGCGGAGGATGCACACATTGTGGCTTTGATCCCGGGTTTAAGTAGGGATTTCTATTTCAATGATCAAAGAACCTCACTGGAGGCACTTCCAGCTATTCTCGGTAAAGCCAAGGAGCGTTCGGATCAGGTCATCTTACTCAGTGACGAAACGATCGACTACGGTTCGGTGATGGAGGTCTCGAGCGTTATTTTGGAACACGGCTTCAGCCTTTCACAGGCGACCCAGCAGAACACGCAGTGACAGGTTCGCGGATGGATAGGCATGGCGATGAAAAAGACAGCCAATGATTATTTCATTTTTAACTGGTCGAAAGACCGACTCGGCTGGCTTTACCTTCTAGGCTTCACCGTCTTTTCAATTACGATTCATGGTGTCGGTTTTTATTTATTTAAAGTTGTCTATCCGATACCCACGCGAATCGATCCGACGATGCACTCCGTATCGATTCTCAATGAATCCGATCCGGAGGTAAGGTCTCTGTTCCAGCGTCTCAAAGACCGAACGGTTTTTTTGAAGGCTCCCTCCGAACAATCTCAGGTTCGCGTTCGTCTTGAAGACCACGAGGTGAAATTTTCGCCATTGTTCCAGACGACCGAGGTGGAACCTGTGGCACCTCAGTATCCATGGTCACTCTCGCTGAGAGAGAGTACATCGATTGAACTGCCGGAAGCCGTGGACGAGAGAAAATCATCAATCAATCTGGATGAAGAACTGACAAGACGTCGAATGGCCCCGTGGTCCATCCTTGAAGACTATCTCGAGCGGGCAGATTCCGTTCCAGCCTTTCGGGCTAGCTTGAAGGTTTCGAGGAGAGGGGATGTTAAAGTGCAAGCTATTGATGCCGATTTAGGCGACAAGGATCAGAAGGAACTGATTCAGGTAATTGAGTCGACTCTTAGATTTTTACCTGACAAGGAGGAATCTAAGGGATGGATTGATATCTGGTCTCGAGATTGATTTTTTCTCTAAATTTGTGAAAACCCGCAACCCTTCCTTTTTAATCACTCGCAAGAATCATGTTTCGTGTCACGCTCGATGGAATGATCGCCGTTTACCTGGTGGTTATTATGTGCGCCCTTTTTTTTGCCTGGGTTGCTGCAGAGATCTTCCGAAGAGGTCGGGAGAACCGCCGCCGGAAGCATTTTGTGATTTGCGGAATTTGTGACCATGTTTTCGAAGACCTTTCCGATGACGATCTTGCGGAGTGCCCCCACTGCGGAGCGATGAATGAGCGGGAGCGAGTGACTGAAATCTGACAAATTTTGACTGGTTCAAATCTGGAGTGAACCTCTCGATTTGACTGGAGAAATCGCCTTGCAATGGCTTTGAAGCGCGCGGAGTTTAGCCGCCAGTTCGAAACGAAGTAAACATGGAACGAAGAGTTGTTATCACTGGAATGGGAGTTGTTTCACCTATTGGAAACGACGTGGATACCTTCTGGAACAGTCTGATAGCCGGAAAGAGCGGTATTGGAACGATTTCTGACGATTCCCTCTTGGGTTTCGATTGTAAGATCGCGGGAGAAGTTAAAAATTTTGATCCGGCCCCTTATTTCAAAAACCCCAAAGATGCTCGTCGAGCTGACCGTTTTGCTCAATTGGCAATGGGTGCGTCTGTGATGGCAATGGCGGATTCGCAAGTTGACCTGGAGCAGGTCGATTTGGACCGTTTCGGCTGTATGGTGGGAAGTGGCATCGGTGGCCTCGAAACTCTTGAACAGCAGCACATCAATCTGACGGAAAAGTCCCCCAAGCGAGTTTCGCCTTTCACCATTCCAATGATGATCGCGAACATATCGAGCGGAATGGTTTCGATGGAGTATAATCTCCGCGGACCTAACATGTGCATCGTGACGGCTTGCGCCACATCCAACCACAATATTGGAGAAGCCTGGCGAATGATTAAATTCGGTGATGCTGATGCTTTTATAGCGGGTGGCTCTGAGTCAACGATCTGCCCGATGGGGCTTGCCGGATTCGGTAATATGAAAGCATTGAGCATGCGCAACGAGGAACCCGAAAAAGCCTCTCGTCCGTTCGACGTGGACCGTGATGGATTTGTGATGGGTGAGGGTGCGGGTGTGGTTGTGATTGAAGAACTAGAGCATGCTCAAAAACGAGGAGCACGCATTTACGCTGAGCTGACCGGCTATGGAGTGTCAGCAGATGCTTACCATCTGACCTCTCCCCATCCGGAAGGTGACGGCGCCCGTCGTTGCATGGAGATGGCTATCAAGCATGCAGGAGTAGAGCCTGAGGAAATCGATTATGTTAACGCCCACGGAACGTCTACAGGGCTGGGAGATATCTGTGAGACCAAGGCGATCAAGCGGGTCTTTGGTGATTACGCCAAGAGTGGTTTGATCGTGAGCTCTACGAAATCGATGACCGGTCACTTGCTTGGAGCCGCAGGCGGGGTCGAGCTTGCCGCATGTGTGAAAGCGATTGGTGAAGGCGTCGTTCCTCCAACGATCAACCTCGATAATGCGGACGAACTCTGCGATCTTGATTACGTGCCTCATACAGCACGCCAACTTGAGGTTAAGCGGGCCCTGACAAATTCCTTCGGCTTCGGTGGTCACAACGCTTCTCTGATTGTTGAGAAGTTTGTGGGCTGATCTCGAAGCGTCAATGCCCGGGGCAAGAACTAAAGAGCCAATCTGCTTGGGATTCGGCCTATTTAGCGATAACTCGTTAGGGTAGGAAGTGGGGGCGAGTTAAATTGCCATTGCCGGTTCTTCGCGGTCAGAGAAGAAATCACCAATTTCTGGCTCGCCGCCTCTGCCTATTGGGCGGGGGCCGGGGTCTTCTTTTTTCTGGAGCGCGCGGCGAAGTTTCTTCAGTGCGATGTTTTGGAGTTGTCGAATCCGTTCGCGAGTAACGCCGAATGCTTGTCCAACTTCTTCGAGAGTTTTTGGCTTCTGACCTGCCAGTCCGAAGCGGGCATCGATGATTCTGCGCTCACGCTCATCGAGCACTTCAAGGAGGTCATCGAGTTGCATGTGCATGTTCTTATGGCTGAGAAGCTCTAACGGGGTTTGAGCTTTCTCATCACCGATAATCTCTCCAAATTCGGTCGAGTCGCTGTCGCTGATCGGAGCATCCAATGATGCGGGGCGAAGCGCTGCTGACTTGAGGTGGGAGAGTTTGGCACGGTCGATACCGATCTCTTCGGCGAGTTCTTCATCAGAGGGTTCGCGCCCTAACTCTTCGCTAAGCACCATCGCCACGCGCCGCATCTTTGAGATCTTGTCCACCATATGGACGGGAAGTCGAATCGTTTTGCTTTGGTTGGCGAGAGCGCGCTTGATTGACTGTTTGATCCACCATGCGGCGTAGGTGGACAGCTTACCGCCCTTATTTGGGTCGAAGCGTTCCACTGCTTTCATTAGACCAATATTGCCCTCGGAGATTAAATCAAGCAGGGGAAGGCCGTAGTTGGAGTAGTCTTGAGCTATTTTCACAACAAGGCGAAGGTTTGCCTTGATCATGTGTGCCCGGGCTTCTTTGTCCCCGTTTTTAATTCTATCGGCCAGTTCGACCTCTTCCTCTCGAGTCAATAAAGGCGTCTTTCCAATCTCCCGAAGGTAGATCTTGATGCCACCATCCATTTCTAGATTCGCCATGAAAGTTGATTGGTTTCTATGTAAGTTTGAAGAAGGGAATTAAATGTCTGGTTCCCTATGGCGGGTTTTACTCTTTCGGCTGTCTTGTGCTTAAAAGTCAGTTCCCGATTTCCGA
>DCQY01000029.1:0-132 GCA_002323995.1 Akkermansiaceae bacterium UBA1506
AGCTCGGAAAAGGCCAGCTTTCAGACAGGGGAAGAAGTTTAGGTGTCAGAGTAGGAAAGTCAATGTCGCCGAGTTGCTGATTCAGGTGATCAAAATGACCTAAGGAACGCTAATCATGGGGTTTGATTCGCG
>DCQY01000029.1:525-6347 GCA_002323995.1 Akkermansiaceae bacterium UBA1506
GAGTTCGTTACGTCGCCGAGGCAAACAAGGCTTCGTGATCTGAGCGTTAGCCGAAGTGGTTTATGCAGGGCATTTCGCCCACGACTGTTAGTAGGATCGGCAGAGAATGAAGAAGGAGTGGTCCCTTTCTGAACCGTCTTCTCGAGGGATGTTTAAATCGAGGGCTTCGGTAAAGTCGCCTGGCCTTCGGGATTAAATTGATCTCAGCTATCCAGATCGTGGCAATAAAGTGAAGCTTGAGTTCACCCTTGATCTGTGAGCCCAGGCCACGCAATTAAACGTTGAAGCGGAATTCCACCACGTCGCCGTCCGTCATCACATAGTCCTTGCCCTCAATTCGAAGTTTACCGGCCTCGCGGGCTTTTGCGGTGCTGCCGAGTTCGACGAGGTCCTTGTAGTGAACCACTTCGGCGGCGATGAATCCGCGCTCAAAGTCGCCATGGATGACTCCGGCGGCTCCCGGCGCTTTGGTGCCTTCGGTGATTGTCCAGGCACGGGTTTCTTTCTCCCCGGTAGTCAGATAAGTGCGGAGTCCAAGCAGGTGGTAAACTGATTTAATCAGGGCAGAAACACCGGAATCCTTAACGCCCATGTCGGAGAGAAATTCGGCGGCCTCCTCAGGTTCCAGATCTATCATCTCTTCTTCGATTCTCGCGGAAATGACGATCGCTTCGGCACCATGTGTGTCTGAGGCGTAGTCGCGAACCTTTTTAACGAGAGAGTGGCCGTCTGGGTTATCGATTGCGTCTGCGAGTTCGTCCTCAGAAACGTTGCACGCGAAGATAGTTCGTTTGGCCGTGAGCAGAAAGAATTCGCGCATGACATTCTTTTCTTCGTCACTAAGCTCCAGTGTGAGTGCCGGTTTGCCAGCATCAAGGTGCGGAAGGAGCTTTTGGATGAGATCGACCTCTCGCTTGGCTTCCTTATCGCCGGTTTTAGCCTTCTTTTCACGGGTGCCAAGGCGCTTTTCGAGAGCCGCCATGTCAGCGAGCATCAGTTCGGAGTTAATTATCTCGATATCGCGCAGGGGATCCACAGATCCTAACTCGTGAATGATATCGTCGTTTTCGAAACAGCGCACAACCTGAACCACGGCGTCGACTTCTCTTATGTTGGCAAGGAATTTGTTGCCGAGCCCTGCTCCGGTGGAGGCACCTTCGACGAGTCCGGCGATGTCGACGAATTCAATAGCGGCCGGAATCACCTTTTGGGAGCCAGACATGTCGCTGAGGACGTTGAGCCGTTCGTCGGGAACAGTGACAACTCCCTGATTAGGGTCAATCGTACAAAAGGGGTAGTTTGCCGCTTCTGCGTTGCGAGTTCGGGTGACTGCGTTAAAGAGCGTTGACTTTCCCACATTCGGGAGTCCAACAATGCCTGCCTGTAACATGCGCGGACGTTAGAGGATAGCTTGGTATTTCGCACGTGGTTTTTTATGTCTTGGGGAATTGAAAATCGGTGGAAAAGTGGGGTAATGACTGTCGAATTGGGTGCGACTGTGACTATGGGCCGATTTAACAAATACCGATCCCTATTGATCGTTCCTGTGATCGTTATCCTGTTGCTTCTTGGTAGCGGAGACTTTCTTATGGCGAAGAAGATCGTGGCTTGCCTGCTGCTTCCTATTGGTCTGCTCTGGTTGATGGGACTGGTAGCGGTAGCCTTTCCGGGAGTGGGAAAGCGCACCCGAATTCTCGTGGCTGTGGCCTGGGTGGCTTATACTCTGGCTGGGAATGGGGAAGTTTCGGATTGGCTTCTGCGCTCCCTAGAGAAGCCCTACTATCAATACGAGGTGATCGACCAAAAGTTGGATGCTCTGGTTGTCCTTGGGGGGGGCTCGGCCAGAACGCCATTTCATGAGCTTCCCGCTGTCGGTTCGCATGGAGATCGCCTAGTTCGTGCAGCGAGGCTCTACCATGAGGGAAAGGTTGGAACCTTAATTTCGACAGGAAGGAGTGTGCTCCAGGCCGATCCGGGAAGGTCACTGGCTTCGGACACGTCAACCATTTGGCAGGAACTGGGAATTCCTGCCAAAGACATTGTGGAGTTGTCGGAACCGACCAACACCGCCGAGGAAATGGCTGCGGTTGCAGCATTGCTGAACAATTTCCCCGATTGGGAGCGAATAGGCCTCTGCAGTTCAGCTTTTCATTTGAATCGCAGCATAAAAGAGGCGCGCAAGCAGGGCTTAGATCCGATCCCTGTGCCAAGTGATTTTCGTTCAGGTCCCATTAACCGGAATTCGGTTAAATTTTCGACTTACTACTTTCTCCCCCAAGGAGCCTCATTCCGGAATGTGCATATTGCACTTTGGGAATATCTCGGCGGGCTTCTTTAGGCAGTTCGCAATCGAGGTGGATCGGGTTATTCACCATTAACTCCTCAACAGATGACTCCTGTTTACGCTGTTTTCTATTTTAAACTCTGAACCCTCGGCTTACTAATTGGCATGGCAAATTTAAAGGAGTTAGTAGAGCAGGCGAACGGGTGGCTTCGCATTTCTGAAATACCCGACTATCCTCATGCTCTCAATGGGCTTCAGTTGGAAAACTCAGGCACGGTCTCAGCCATTGCCGCTGCCGTGGACGCCTGTCTGCCCGTGATCCGTGAAGCTTGCCAAACCGGAGTTAAATTGCTGGTCGTGCATCATGGCCTTTTTTGGCAGGGAACCCAGCGAATCGAGGGGGCCATGTATGATAAGCTGAAATTAGCGATGGATCACGATCTTGCCATCTACAGCTCTCACATCCCCCTTGATGTTCATCCAGAGCTTGGAAATAACGCCTGTCTCATGTCGGCCCTTGGGCTTGGCGAGAAGGCGCTGCCGTTTGCTCGCTGGAAGGGAATTGATTTGGGCCTGAGAGCCGAGGTTTCTCTGTCTCGCGAAGAACTAGTGGCTGCGGTGGAGGCTGCCACGGGGTCTCCGGCACACGTCTGCGCGGGAGGGCCCGATCGAGTCTCACAGATTGGAGTGGTGACGGGAGGGGCCGGCTCCCAGATCTACGAAATGGCGGCGACAGGCATCGACACTTTCATCACTGGAGAAGGGCCACATTGGAGCTTCACTTCGGCAGAGGAACTGGGGGTAAACTTGATCTACGGAGGCCACTACGCCACTGAGACATTTGGAGTGAAGGCATTGGCAGAGCGCTGGTGCGAATCGAACGAGGGATTGACTTGGAGTTTTATTGACCACCCAACGGGTCTGTAGAGCTGTCCGGTTCGATCCATGGAATAACGTCGGTTAGGGTTTTTGCGTCTTTGGGGTCGAGTTCATAGACATCACGCCCTGGAGCCATCACTATTTTCCCGCCAGAAACTGGTCGCGGAAAAGTTGTGAAGTAAACGATAAAGACATTAATAGCGTCTTCTACCATCTGACTTTTCCGGGATCCAGCAAACATGGCCTCTTTCACTTCTTCACGAGACCAACCCTGAGGTCGGAGGACCCAGGCACTTAGCACGTCAGGGCTCTCCACCCTAATGCATCCGTGGCTGGAGTCTCTCTTTGAGCGGGCGAAGAAGTTCTTCGCGGGGGTATCATGCATGTAAATATTGTGGGTGTTGGGGAATAGAAACTTTACCCGACCGAGAGCATTGGTGGGTCCGGGAAGTTGGCGGAAAAAGAGCCGTCCTTCTGAGACCAGTTCAAGGTTCTGGAGTGAGAGACCAAAAGTGCTTGTATTGTAGGGGTTGAAGTCGCTTACAATCTCGTAGTGATAGCGACTTAGAAAGTTCTGGTCCTCCTGCGCTTTTGGGAGAATCTCGTTTTTGGCAATACTTGGGGGCACGTTCCAATAGGGATTGAAAACCAACTCCTTCATCACATCTCGAAATATTGGGGTTCGCTGCGCCTCTTTTTCTGCTTTCCCATGTACGACGCGCATGGTGGTGGTGTGGAAATCATTATCTTCAAAGCCGTAAAGTTCAGCCGTTGGCAAGTTGACGAGGAGGTAGCGGTCTCCAAAGTCTTCGGGTAGCAGCCTTGCGCGGTGCAGGTTGATGACGATGGATCGAAAGCGGCTGGCAGCGTTAGTATTCAGGTAAAGCCAGGAAGCTGGACCGAAGATACCGTCAGGATCGAGCCCATGGTCCTCTTGAAAGAGTCTCAGGGCGACTTCGAGTTGCGGGGTGATCCGCGAAAGGGCGGTGACTTGCTCCTCTGGCAGTTGGAGGTAGCCTCGGTCTGCGAGGTGGGCCCCAATTGCTGAGGCATAGGGGTAAGCAGCACCCGGTTTACCGATGCCTATCGTCGCAGGATCTGGGATGGCGGGAAGGCTGTCATAAGTGAGGATAGATTTTTTTGCCTCCGGGTATGCTTTGCGAAGCTCTCTGTAAATCCAGTTTTTCGGTCCCAGTTCGGCCATCACTTTTGCGATATCAAAGGGAGTCAGCGAAGCCGCGACGATGAGATCTTTGGCGATAGATTCGACATCCCTGGCGTCGTCTCCCGGGGTGTCTCCCGCATTCCATTGGTCCCAGATGCTTTCTATCGGAACGTAGCCAAGGCGAATCATAAGGGCGGCATCTAGAATAGCAACGCTGACGGCAAGGTCGCTCTTATCGACGATTTCGGTTTCGATGCCCGCTAACAGACTTGCGGGATCGAGGGCCATAGGTTCTGGCAGCGCGTGAGAATTGAGGGAGGTGCAAATCTCGCGATGCAGCGAATCGAGGAGCGTCCCTTCGGGCCAAAGGGAGCGGAATCCCCGCCCTTCGTAAACTGAAGCGAGTGCCCCGGCGAGTTGTTCCCTATAATGTCGATCTTCCGGGAGAAGCTGCAGAATGACATCGTGGATTACAGCTAAGTTTGTCGCGGAAACGACCTCTTCGGCTTCAGCGTTAGAAACCGGCGACCCAGCGTGGGTGCTAGGAACTGGGCGGGCGGTCAGTAATGGGTCAAAAAGAGCGAAATCCAAGAGCCCTATTGAGATCAAAGATAGCAGAAGTTTTTGGCGGGTAGGAACGCGCATTACTTCGAGAACGTAAGGGAAGACGTAATAAAATGCTAATACGAGCCTAAAACGGTCTAAAATTTGGTTAAGATTCGCTCTTTTTTGGGAAATAGCACAAGCCAAGAACGGTAGGTTTTATTGTTCTGTTAGGTATTGATTTTTGAGGCAATCACCACTTTTTTAAGTTTTTGAAAAAAGTAAAGTAAAAGTGGTTGACCTTCTCAGGATACCGGTTAGATTCACCGCCCGCCCGGAAGAGGGTGGCTCCGAAACGCTTGAAAAAGCTAGGGAGAGTTAGATCTTTTGAAATTTTTTCGAACCAATTTTTACATCCCATTTTCAGGATGTTGGAGCCGCTTTTTAGCAGCCTCAACCAGTTGAAAATCAGTAATTGTTGGTATTTGGGAAAGGCTAAATTGTGTGCTGCACGTCAACATTAATACGTGCACACAAGGGGTCTTCTTTTTGAGGGCCCCAACTTGTCAATTTTTCCGTTTATAAAGAACAATGAATTCCATCCGCAAGGATGTGAATGCCATGCGTTTCTGAATAATGCGGGAATCAATTTTCTATTCGGAGAGTTTGATTCTGGCTCAGAACGAACGCTGGCGGCGTGGATAAGACATGCAAGTCGAACGAGAAACTTACTTAGCTTGCTTTGAAAGTTTCTAGTGGCGAACGGGTGAGTAACACGTGAGTTACCTGCCCTGAAGCGGGGGATAGCCCGAGGAAACTCGGATTAATACCCCATGTGATCGTAAGATTAAAGGCGGCTTCGGCTGTCGCTTCAGGATGGGCTCGCGGCCTATCAGCTAGTTGGTGAGGTAACTGCTTACCAAGGCGATGACGGGTAGCTGGTCTGAGAGG
>DCQY01000080.1:0-30163 GCA_002323995.1 Akkermansiaceae bacterium UBA1506
AAGGAAGAAAAGGCTACGATCGCCAAGCGGAATGAGGAAGCACTGAAGGCTGAGGTTGCTCACTATCGCAAGACAACGGAAGGGGACTATCTTAAGCGGCGGGAGGAATACTACAAGGCCCTCACCGAGGCCGAATACTTGCAGCAGCGGAATCTGTTAATCGATTATCTGATGATGTGGTTCGGCGATGCGATGCGACTCCAGCATGGAGCAAGGCACCTCGACCTGCCCCACTACGAGGAGGGCACCCGCCTGCTAGCCGATTCACTTAGTATTGATGAACTTAGCCAGCGAGTCAAAGCGGTGGAGACTCTTCGTGATAACCTGAATACGAATGTATTTGAGGCGCTCGCGCTTGAGGTCGGCTTTATTCGGGCATTCGCTTAATATTGATGCTAGCCCATCTTCAAACCATCGCTGGAGCTTGAATTGGCGTGGTTGACGTGAATATCCATCTGAGGGAATGGCATGGAGATGCCGGAATCATCGAGAGCGAGTTTGATATTTTCGGTCAGCTCGCACTTCGTGGCGAAGAAGTCGGAGGTTTTAACCCAGGGGCGAACGAGGATATCTACGCTCGAGGCGTTGAGCTCACCAACGGCGACTAAAGGTTCTGGGTCGCTGAGGATACGTTTTTCTTTGTTGATTACTTGTTCAAGAGTTCTCTTAGCTTCGCGAAGGTCGTCGTCATAGCCAATTGCTACGACAAGATCGATTCTGCGAGTATCTCGAGCACTGTTATTCGTGATTTTTCCACTGAAAATGTCTCCGTTGGGAACTACGATTTCCCGATTGTCTGCCGTGCGCATTGTGGTGCTAAAAATCTGGACATCTTCCACCACTCCCGAGGCCCCTCCAGCTTCGATGGAGTCACCTGTTTTGAAAGGGCGAAACATGATTAACATGACCCCAGCTGCAAAGTTCTGAAGAGAATCCTTGAGAGCTAGTCCAATAGCCAGGCCAGCGGCTCCTAGAACGGCGATAAAAGAAGTTGTGGGTACGCCAAGCCGATTTAAGGCCGCAATGATAAAAATGAAGTAGAGTGACCATTTTAGCAGACTGGTGACAAACTTGATCAGCATATCGTCGAACTTGGCATGCCTCATTCCACGACAGACCAAGTTCACAATCCATTTGGAGATCATGATGCCGATAATCAGAATGAGAAGGGCGAACCCAATATTGGCTCCCCACGGAATGAGATATTGCTCGGCGAGCGCTTTGTAGTCGAAAGAGGTCATTTTTTGGTTGTGGCGCTAATGGCGTTTTCTTCTATGATTTCGATAGGGTGCAATGATGATGCCAGATTCACCAAGTAGTTCCATTATTTTTCAGATGAGTGTCGATAGTGGCGGCGGATCTTCGTGGCTAGTCAATTATTTCCATCGCGGCCATCCATTTACCAGCAAGGGTCGGCCATTGGTGAATTTCCTCCAGCGTGTTTTGGTAGCCAAAGCCATGCCCACCTTTGGCGAAGATGTGTAACTCGCACGGGCGGTTGTGGCGGTGCATCTCGATGTAGAGACGGGCGCTGCCTTCTACCCACTTCTTGTCGCCATGAGCGCAGACGATAAAAGCGGGCGGGGTATTTTCGTCAACGGTTATCTCAGGTGAGAGCTTGTTAGGGTCGTTTTCATCAAGCTGGTAGGCTGGGTAGACGAGAATGCCAAAGTTGGGTACGAGGTTGTCATGGTCCATCGTGGGATCAGGGTTGTAAGTGCGCTTTTTATTCCAAGTCAGGGCCATGGTTGAGAGATGGCCGCCAGCGGAAAAGCCGAGAATTCCAACTTTTTCAGGATCTATCTTCCACTCTTTAGAGCGGTTTCGGATTATGCCGATCGCACGGTGAACATCTTGGAGCGGTGCGTGGTGTTTTTCGAGATCTTTGCGGCGCGGGACTCGATATTTCAGCAGAGCGGCTGACACTCCTAGGGAATTGAGCCAATGGCAGATCTCTTTTCCTTCGTGGGAGTAGGCAAGGATATTGTAGCCACCTCCAGGGCAGACAATCACTGATGACCCGTTAGGGGTTTTGGCAGGATACCAGGTCAAGGTGGGTTCGCTGACGTTTGAAATGATCTCGATTTTGAAATTGCCTCGGAGTTGGATGTCCTCTTTGGGGAGTTTGAGGTGGGATTCACCTGGGACGCCTTCGGGCCACAACCTAATAGGCTCGGTGGGGGTGGCGAGTGTGAAGTGGTAGAATAGTAGGTGAGAGGTGATTAGAACGGCTATTCTCATAATGTTCGAAGGCTACAGACCGATTAAATCAAGGCCGGCCACTTGGAGGTGTTCTTACTGCAGGTGACAATTAGTAAAGGCTGGTAAGGGCTTCCTTGAGCCCTTTTATTTGCTCCGGCAGGTGGTTTGCAGAAAGTGTGACTCTCAATCGAGCAGTCCCTTTGGATACGGTGGGGTAGCGAATGGCGGGCACGAGATAGCCGCACTCATGGAGGGTTTGGGATGCCGCGAGAGTCGCTTCATTATCCCCGATGATCAGTGGAATAATGGCGCTTGTGGCGTCGGTGTTGAACGATTGAATGTTGGACCAAAGGGCTGAACGAAGAGCGGCACCCTCGTCTCCTGCGATTAGGTCAAGGCAGTCTGAAATGGTAGCAGCAAGTGAGGGCGCAGGTGCCGTGGAGTAGATAAAACTCCTAGCCTTGTTGATGAGGAAATCGATCATGTTGCGGGAACCGCAGATATAGCCACCTGATAGTCCAGCCGCTTTACTAAACGTTCCCATTTGAAGATTGATTTGGTCTTCAAGGCCGAGTTCTGCGGCGAGGCCGCGACCCTCCGGTCCGATGTAGCCGAAGGCATGTGCTTCGTCGACAAGCAGTAAGGCCGGAGAAGGGGTGATAAGATCGCAGATCCCTTGAAGGGGTGCCCGATCGCCGTCCATGCTGAAGACTGACTCGGTGATAACAAGAATTCGGCCGTCCTTTGCAATTCTTCCCTCCGCCCAAGAGAGATGGCTGGAAAGCTTTTCGAGGTCGTTGTGAGGAAAGACCCGCATAGTCGCCCCGCTGAGACGGGCTCCATCGATTAGGGAGGCATGGCAGAGCTTGTCGAGAATGACTATATCTTCCTTGCCGCAAAGGGCCGGAATGACACCGGTTGCGGTTGCAAATCCGGTGCTGAAGGTCAAGGCGCTTTCAGTGTTCTTGAACGCGGCTAACTTTTCTTCTAGTTGGTGGTGAGGTGACTGGGAGCCGCAAACGAGACGGGATGCACCAGCGCCGGTTCCGAACGCCTCAATATTTGCAATAAACGAGGCCCGGTTGAGAGGATGATTTGCGAGCCCAAGGTAATCGTTGGAAGAAAAGTTGAGAAGCACGCTGCCATCCGCAAGTGCTACTCTGGCTCCCTGAGGTGAATCGATACGTCGTAGCTGGCGACGCAGTCCGGATGCCTCAAGTTCATCTAGCTCACTTTCGGGAGTACGCATTGGCTAACCATCCGAATTAATAAAAGCGGTCGCATTAAGTAGGTCGGCTGCCTGCTGGAGCGATCGGTCCTGAAGTGGAGGCTTGTCCCAAGGGGTGGGCTTGTTATTGCTGCGAAGAAGATAGTAATCGATCTCAGGATCAGTGCCAGCAACTAGCGCAGCCTCATTGAGGCGCGGGCGCTCTTTTTGGATGAGAAAATCTCTGAGGTTTTTTCCGCTTTCAGTCAGACGGAAAATAGAGCGTTTCGATTCGTAAGGAGTCGGAGTGACAATGTCAGGTTTAATGCCAACCCTGAAGATGGAAGAGTCGTCTTCAAGCACTACTTCGGCGATCGCATACCGAAGAATACGATCCTCGGCGATGATTACATCGCGGTATTCGACAGTAAGACCGGGAGTCTTTTCGCCGATGACGAGGCAATTGGTTTCACGCTTCAATACGGCGGCGATGATTTCTCCGACATTACCCGTTTCAGCATCCACCAAAAGGATGAGTTCGCGATTCCAACTGTGTTCGACCGGTTGTGAGACAAAGAGGGTTGGGCGATCATTTCCTGGTCGTCGGATCTTAAATAGTAGTTCGTTCGGAGGTCGAAAGCGGCCCAGAATTTCGGAGGCGATGACAAATTCGGCTTGCGCTTGCGGGGAGCGGAGGTCAACGATCAAATGAGTTATTTCAGAATTTTTGGAAAATTCGGTTAATGAGCGGTCAAGTTGGGCGACACACTTCTCGTTGAACTTACCGAATCGGATGTAGGCAGTGTCGTCTGTGATAATGGCTTGGTGATATTCAAATGGAGAGTCACGATTGCTAAGTTGTTCTTCGGTAAGTAGCATGGCGTCGAAATCGAGTCTCCTAAGAATTCCTTGTAGCGCAGCGCGATTGATTTCGAGTTCGCTGAGATTGTTATGATTGATGTAGTCGGTGGTAAGCAGGCGAAACGCTTCTTGGAGGCTGGACTGATTCAGCGTGTCGATCAAGTTGTGCAGACGTTGTGTGCCGTCTGTAGTCTGCAGAGGGGAAGGGAGTGCCACCTCGGGCGCGGTTTCCTGCTCAGCGAAGACGGCGCAAGGTAGCAAGGCGAGAACTAGAATAGATCGCTTGAACATAGTCATAATCAGTCTACGGAATTCGGAAAATGATTCAACGTGTCGCTGACACCGGATTGAGGCCATGAAAAGTGCGCTGTTAGCGCGGCAGAGAGATAGGACACCGCACTGGAAATAGCTTCTAGGACGGGTTGACCAAGGGCCAGATGGCTTGCGATTGACGATGAGAGAGTGCATCCGGTGCCGTGGATATCGGGTAGGGCGAGCCTTTCATGGGAGATTTCAATAACGTTTCCTCCGATGCAGGCGTAATCAGCGATGGTAGCGCCTCCGGTTACGTGTCCGCCTTTAACGAGGAAGTCAGAGCCGAATGTTTCGAATAGTTGTAGGGCCGCTTCGGCAGGAATGATCGATTCTTCGCGCATTTCCAAGAGGGCAGCAACTTCGGGAAGATTTGGCGTGGTGAGTGTTGCCAGCGGAATTAAATCCTCCCTGAGTCGATCCTGACCGAAGTCATCGAGCAGAGATTCACCGGCAGTGGCTCGCATCACGGGGTCAATGACGAAAGGAACGGCGGGGTTGTCTTTAATGAAGTGAGCGACGGCAACAACATTTTCCCCGGTTGCCAGCATCCCAGTCTTGATAGCCGATATGGGGAAAGAAGCGCTTACGCGGTCAAGTTGAGCAGTCAAGAGACTGGGGGCAACCGGTTGAATCTGCGAGACTGCTCCAGGAGCTTCCGCCACGATGGCGGTGATAGCGTTGAGTCCATAAATTCCGTGAGCCGCAAAGGTCTTCAAATCGGCTTGGATCCCAGCACCGGCGGACGAATCAGAACCGGCAATAGTCAGGGCGACAGGAGGTGAGTCAGGGGAGGCGATATCGTTATGGTTGTGAGATTAGGGAGTCAGTGAAGCTTGCCAGAAAGCTGCGATGAGTGCAAATAGGTCTATTGTCTTTCCATGAGCGAAACCGATCCTGATCCGCCCTATCCAAAATCTATCTTTGCGAGCAAGTTGACAGAACACTCGGGTATCACTGAGTTGATGGATGATCTCGGTGAAGCTCTAACTGTTGGTAAGGATAGTTTGCGCATGATGGGTGGTGGAAATCCAGATCATATTCCTGCCGTGCAATTACTCTGGCGCAAGCAGATGGAGGCGCTCCTCCATAAGGAGGGAAACGAGTTTGACCGTGTTATCGCTGATTATGACCAGCCCGCTGGGAGCCCGGTTTTTCGCGAAGCTGTCGCGAATTTTTTACGAAACCAATACGGGTGGGATCTGACTCGAGATAACATCGCGGTCACCAATGGTGGTCAGACGGCTTTCTTCTTTCTTCTGAACCGCTTTGGCGGTGAGATGACGGGTGGTGGCGAAAAGCGCATCCTGCTTCCCATTGTCCCCGAATACATTGGATATGGCGATCAGGGGATTTCGGATACGGATCTATTCGACAGCCGGAAGCCTTTCGTCGAAATAACGGGGGAGCGTCGCTTCAAATACCGGATCGATTTTGACAATTTGGATGTTAATGATACCCACGGTGCCATCGCAGTCTCACGACCAACTAATCCGAGTAGCAACGTTCTTACCGATGGAGAGATTTCAAATCTCAGGGAGTTGGCCTGTGAAAAAGGAATTCCGCTAATCATCGACAATGCCTATGGTTTGCCTTTCCCCGGCGTTGTCTTTC
Source organism: Akkermansiaceae bacterium UBA1506 (assembly GCA_002323995.1). Taxonomy (GTDB): domain Bacteria; phylum Verrucomicrobiota; class Verrucomicrobiia; order Verrucomicrobiales; family DEV007; genus Arctic95D-9. The sequence goes on from DCQY01000080.1 coordinate 6,197, forward strand.
GCGCTGCCGCACCCGTGTGGGACAAAAATATAATCCTGACATTAAGCCTCAGTAAACTGGGTCTTCCCGGGACCCGTACCGGCATCGTTATTGCTCGGCCTGAGATCGTCCGGGAGATCCGCTCGATGACCGCTATCGTCGGCCTCGCGAACAATAATGTTGGGCAGGCATTGGTGCGCCCGATGTTGGAGACAGGCGAGATTAAGCAACTATCCGACGAAGTGATTCGGCCTCATTATCGGGCGCGTTCGGAGCAGGCGATGGAGCTTGCAGAGGCATTTTTGCCGCCAGAAGTGCCATGGAGGATTCACGAAAGTGAAGGCGCATTTTTTCTCTGGTTCTGGTTTGAGAATCTTCCAATCAGTGGTCGTGAACTCTACCGTCGTCTGAAGGAGGCTGGAGTCATTGTCGTCCCGGGCGAATATTTCTTCTTCGGTCTCAATACCGAAGGATGGGATCACGCTCGACAGTGCATTCGTGTGAGTTTTACTCAGCCTGAACCGATCGTACGAGATGGGTTTCGCATCTTAGGTGAGGTGATCCGGGAAGTCTATGGATCGAACTGAAAGGCGTTCCTAAAAATCCGACTGGCAGTCGTTACGTCCGGATACGCGTTACGATTCAGCCTGTAACCAATATCGCAGTCGGGATTCCCGTCGAGTCGCGAATCAGAGACATCTTAAGCTTCCAGTGATCTGAGATTTTTTTAAGTAGTTGGCGGCGAGTAATCTCTGATGATGAGAAATTGAAAGGGGTTACCGTAGTGGGTAAGCTGTTTGTTTGATAAAATATATCGTTTAGCGGTACCTGATCGAAGATTAGCTCCGCGGTCATGTGTTTGTAGTTGACCTCAAACACCTCGTCGAGCCACTTGTTGAGGGGGTCGAAGTCTGTTTCAAGAAATCCAACAGTGTTAATCGTCTCGTCACCGGTCATGGTAGGGAAACCACCATTGTTTTTGTTGCCACCCAAATGACAGGAGGAAAGCCCGAAACAAAGCCCTGCGATTCCGATAAAATGCCAACCGCCACCGTATTTCATAGAATAAATATTAAACGGGAATCGTTGAAATGTCTTTGAAAAACTTCCAGATATGGGTTCGCAATTCCTTCAGGCTAGCTGAAGTTCGGTTTACGTTTTATGAAAACTGCTATTTATCCAGGGAGTTTTGATCCGGTCCACAACGGGCACCTCGACGTGATTGAGAGGGCGTCTAAGCTCTGGGATCGAGTCATTGTCGCGGTGGCGCTTAATCACGAGAAGGAGGGACTCTTTACGATGGAAGAGCGAGTTGATCTAATCGAAAAGGCTTCATGCCATCTTGCAGGTGTAGAGGTGACTGCGTTCGAGGGACTGCTGGTGGATTACGTGAAAGAGGTTGAGGCGAATGCAATATTGCGGGGCCTTCGAGCAGTTTCCGATTTTGAGTATGAATTTCAGATGGCCTTAATGAATCGCAGCCTGGACGAGACACTTGAAACTGTTTTCCTGATGCCAAGTCAAGAAAGGATCTACCTGAGTTCGCGAATTGTGAAGGAAGTTGCTGCCTTCGGCGGTGACATTGATCGATTTGTTCCGTTAGTGGTGAAACAAGCGATGGCAGAGAAACTGAAAAGCTGAAGCGCGGTTACTCGGTCTTTTTGGCGGCAGCTTTTTTCTTGGCTGCTTTTTTAGCGGCAGTTTTTTTCTTTGCAGGCTCGCGAGGGGGGAACTCCCATCCCAGCATGCGGCGCCCTTTCTTGTTACAGGTCAGAGCGGCCTTGAAAGGGCGACCTTTTTTACTGATCCACTTGTCAATAACATCAGTTTTTCCTTCGGTGAAGTATTTGAGTGCCTGATCATGAGGAATCTCGTACTTACACATCTCTTTGGAAAGGCGGGCTTTGCAACCGTCTCCGGAAGCTCGACGGTCACAGATGTAGCTGTGTGGGGTCACGTAAACATCGCCGTTGTCGCAAAGTGGGCAGGCGCAAAGTTTGTTCTCTTCCTTGATGGCTTCGACTTCTTCTTCCTCCTCCGGAGTTTTCTCGAAAACGAAGCCCGCCTTGAGTCCCGCTTTCTTGTCCTCCTGCAGTTCGATGGCGGCATCGAAGGGTTGCTTAAAACGATTCACAAAGCCGGTTAGGGGACCTACCATTTTGGTAGTCAAAAGCGTTTTTGCTTCTTCCTCAGTGAGTGGACGGCTCGCCACGACTTTTGGCAGGGTGAACTTACAATCGGGTTGATTGCACTTATAGCGACCGTCGTCCTGACTCATTGTAGGAACAGCACAGACGGGGCAGGGAGCAGGAAATTCAGGCCACTCTCTTTCGAGTGCTGTCTTCGCGTAGTCCTTTGCGGTTTTGACCACGCTGCCGGTGAGTTCCTTAATATCCCGCATGAACGTGGGGCGGTCGAGTTTGCCCTGTTCCATCTGACGAAGCTTATACTCCCATCTGCCAGTCATCTCGGGTGAGGTCAGGAGACCAATCTCCATGTTGTGGAGTTGGTCAATCAGTCGAGTACCGCGAGTTGTCACAATGATGTCTCGGCCGTCTCGGGTGATATACTTATCGTTGATTAGACCCTCGATAGTTGAGGCACGAGTTGCCGGTGTGCCGAGGCCGCGTTCGGCCATGGCATCACGAAGTTCTTCGTCGTCGACCCGCTTGCCTGCAGTCTCCATGGCGGATAGTAAGGTGCTTTCGTTGTAGCGCGCTGGTGGTCGAGTTGCTTTCTCTTCGAGTTTAACTGAGTCGGCCTTAGCTGTCTCATTGGGTTCTACAGCGACAATCTGCTTGTCGGCGCTGGCTTTCTTGCCGCTTTCCTCTTCTTGAGCCGGTTTGTCAGGAGCGCCGACCTTCTTGCCGTAGACGCCCAGCCATCCTGCCGTAACAAGAATCTTGCCGTCGCTCTTAAAAGCATCTCCGCCGATTCTCGAAATACGAGTTGTATTTTCGAATTCCGCCGACGGGTAGAACGCTGCGATGAAACGACGGCTCACCATATCGTAGAGTTTCTGTTCAGCTTCATCAAGACCGGAAGGGATCTGGCCAGTGGGAATAATGGCAAAGTGATCGCTGACCTTGGCTCCGTTGAAGATGCGCTTGTTGCCTCCATTGATTAGCTTGTTCTCTAGTGCATACGCAGCATGCTCAGGCATATCTCCAACGGTGAAGCTAGAGGCGCTTGAGATCTTGGTCAGCGTTTCGATACTCGTATTGACATAATCGTCAGGCAGGTAGCGCGAATCAGTTCTCGGGTAAGTCAGGGCTTTGTGACGTTCATAAAGCGATTGGGCGAGTTGAAGGGTTCGGCGTGCTGAAAAGCCAAAGCGACCGTTCGCTTCGCGCTGTAGACTCGTCAGGTCGTAGAGTTGCGGGGCGCTCTGCTTTGAAGGTTTCTTTTTCTCCTCAATTATGGCCTGCTTGCCACTGCACCGCTCGACGATGGCGTCGGCTTGCTCACGATCCCAGATACGCTCGGCACGTGCATGGGGCTTTTCCTCTGACTTCTTAAAACCTTCATCAAACCAGCGACCAAGGTAGGTGCCGGCGGCGACTTTGAAATTGCTATGAACTTCGAAGTAGTCTGAACTCGTGAACTCATCGATTTCACGCTCACGTTCGGCGAGGAGGGCCAGTGTTGGTGTCTGCACACGACCTACCGGGGTTTTGTTGAAACCTCCGAACTTTGAGTTGAAAGCGGTCATCGCCCTCGTTGAGTTAATGCCGACGAGCCAGTCTGACTCAGAACGGCAGTATGCGGCATCGGAAAGAGGCTGCATCTCTTTGTCGGAGCGCAGGTCGGTAAAAGCTTCGCGAATCGCGCCATCGGTCATTGATTGCATCCAGAGACGACGAACTGCCTTCTCGACGCCGCAGAACTGCACGATATAACGAAAGATCAGTTCACCCTCGCGTCCGGCGTCACAAGCGTTAACAAGCTCGGTGACTTCTTTGCGCTTCATGAGGCGTTTGAGCAGGTTGAGACGAGTTTTGGCGCCCTTCTGCTCACTGGGTTCGAGAACAAAATCGGTCGGTATAACAGGGAGGGCATCAAACTTCCAAGGAAGAGATTTACCTTCAGCGGTCATGGGTTTGGCCGTCTGGACCAGGTGGCCAACCGCGGATGAGATGATGTATCGGTCGTTCTCGAAATAGTCGTCCTTCTTGTCGAATCTGCCGATATTAGGATCCTTTCCCAGAACGCGAGCAAGGTCATTGGCAACGCTGGGTTTTTCGGCGATAATAAGTGATTTCGACATGGTGCTTGGAGGGTAAGGAGGTGATTCCCCGGAAACGCAGTGGCCCGTTTTCAGTCATCCGTCAAATCAGTTTCGTGAAGTATTTTCCTGGAAGCTGTTTTATGAGGTGCTTCATTTCGAGTTGCAAGAGGCTGGCGCTGACAGTGCTTGCGGGGGCATGAATAGCCTCCGAAAGGGTGTCGATGGTCTGTTCGCCTTTTTCAAGTTCATCGAGGATTTTAGACTGCTGATCGTCAAGTGAATCGAGAATTGAAGAATGGTTGGCTCTCGGATGTTTGGGGGAAGCGAATTCAAGATTGAGAGAATTTAGCCCAGTGCTTAGATCGTTGATGACGTCTTGTCCTGAGGACACAAGCGTGGCCCCATCTCGGATGAGACGATTGCACCCTTCCGATGTTGGCCGATCGATTGGCCCTGGGACGGCAAAAACGGTGCGACCTTGCTCCATCGCCTGACTTGCGGTGATGAGGGAACCGCTGCGTGCCGGAGCTTCGACCACGAGGAGTCCTTCAGACATACCGGAAACAATTCGATTTCTTAGGGGGAACGACTGCTTATCCGGAACATAGAGCACGGGAAATTCAGAGATAACAGCTCCATTCTCAGCGATGCGGTCGGCTAAGACATCGTTTTCTGGTGGGTAAATGTTCCCGATCCCTGATCCAAGCACCGCAATAGTGCGCCCTTCGGCAGCGAGAGCGGCTTCATGAGCGGCGGTATCAATCCCGCGCGCCAAACCGCTGATGATCGTAAAGCCGGCTCTCGCAAGCTGAAAGCTAAGCTTTCGAGCCTGCTCCCGCCCATAATGAGTCATCCGCCTAGAGCCGACGATCCCGATGGCAGCAGCATCATTAGGTTCCAAATTGCCCCTCAGGTATAAAAGAAAAGGGGGATCGTGAATCTCCCTTAGAGCGGTGGGATATTCGTCGTCCTCAAGGGTAATAAGGGAAATCTCATGCTCGGCGATGCGGCGCTTTTCCTCAGCTAAATCAACGAGGGTTTCCCAGCTTCGAATTGATCGGGCGATTTCGGCACCGATTCCAGCGACCTGCTGAAGATTTTTTTCGCTTGTTTCGAGTATTTCCGCGGGTTCTTTGAATACCTTTAAAAGTTGCCGCACCCTAATCGGACCGATGCCGGGCAACAGGTTGAGCGCTAAAAATGCCTCTTTGGAAGTCATCAAAGGTCGAATAAACGATTTCACCTCCAATAGCAAGTGTTTAAATGAACAGCTATAGAATCGGGGGGTTCAGGTCGGCGACTTTCAGTAGGGTTGCGAAAATCGATTAGCAGTTTCGGGCTTTCCCGTCTAAGATCGCGCGGGCGCAACTATGAAGTTGTCTACTTGATCGTTCCCGGAGTTAGACGCTAACTGTCGTTTTACCATGAATTCACTATTCCTCGTATCCGGCGAAATCAGTGGTGACACCCACGGATCGGCGCTGCTGCGCGCGCTCGCGGTATCGGGTGAATGGCAGTTCGCTGGCCTCGGAGGCCCACGGATGCAGGAAGTTTCTGGGGAGATTGAGAATTGGCTGGATGAGGCGGCGGTGTTGGGACTTTGGGAAGTCCTCAAGAAATACGGCTACTTCAAAAATAAGTTGAATGAGACCGTCAGCGGAATACTTCGGCGGAAGCCCGACGGAGTCGTCCTGATTGATTACCCGGGCTTTAACTTGAGACTGGCGAAACGACTGCGAAAGGAAGGTTATCGGGGTAAGTTGATCTATTACATCAGCCCTCAGGTGTGGGCTTGGAAAAAGGGGCGCATTAAGTCGATGTCAGAGTGGCTTGATATAATGATCTGTATCTTTCCCTTTGAGAAAAAACTCTACGAGGGCTCGGGACTTGTCACGCAGTTTTCAGGGCATCCGCTGGTGGATGAAATGGGAAAACTCAAGAACGATAGCCTTGTGCGCGATTCTAAACTTGTCGCCCTATTGCCGGGTTCTCGGGAGCGCGAGATTGAAAAGCTCTTCCCGCCAATGCTTGGTGCCGCTGCCTCGTTGCTGAAGCAATTCTCTGATTTGAGTTTTGCCACATCTGGAGCCACGCCAGCTCTGGCTAAGCGTCTTAAGGGAATGGTTAGAGAGGCGGGTTTGTCAGGATTAGTTGAAGTGGGTGAATCCAACAGTCACGATATCATGCAAACAGCTGGAGTTGGTGTGGTGGCTTCGGGGACTGCAACGCTTGAGGCGGCCTGCCTTGGCTTGCCTTATTGCCTTACCTACAAGGTGGCATGGCTAACGGCAGTGGCGGCTCGACGCCTCATGCAGGTTAATTATCTCGGAATCGTCAATATCATGGCAGATCGTGAGGTCGTCACCGAATTGCTCCAGGATCGAGCATCGGCCGAAGGGATCGCCGAAGCGCTCGCTGATTTACTCTCCAGCAAGGACAAGCGGAGCCAATTGCAGAGTGATCTCGCCGAAGTGGTAACAACGCTCGGTGGAGGCGGCGCTCACGAGAACGCCGCCCGTTTCATCAGTCATCTCTGGGAAAATTGATGACTGCCCGAAAGCTAATTCCTTTCTTGCTTGTGGCTTTGCCCACTGGATTGCTAACCATTGGTGTCACGTCGATGGTGAACTCTCACCTTCAAAAAGCTAAGGGACCACAAGATCCCAACGAGCAGGTCCGCCTCGAGGCGGCCAGCCTCAATCAGGAGTCGGTCAGTCGCGAAACCCTCGAACGACATCTCAAGATCCTATGCGAAACAATTGGCGAACGTCATGTCGGTAAGATGGGAAAGTTAGAGCAGGCGGCTTTCTGGATTGAATCGAGCCTCGGCCCGACCAATCTTGGCTATGTCGTGAAGCGGGAGGAGTATGAGCTTCAGTCAAGCTTCGCAGAAAATGGGAAGCCCCACCGAGTTCGGAATTTAGTCGCGGAACTACCTGGGATGGCCTTAAGAGATGAGATCGTCATTGTGGGGGCTCACTATGATACAGTTCCGGGGTCTCCGGGCGCTAATGACAATGGCAGCGGAGTGGCGGCCCTGATGTCAATCGCTCAAGCTTTGGCAGGAGAACAACAGCAGCGCACGATTCGTTTTGTCGCCTTCGTGAATGAGGAGCCACCCTATTTTCAAACGGAAGAAATGGGAAGTCGAGTTCATGCGCGCGGGTGCGCAGAGCGGGAAGAAAAAATCGTGGCAATGATCGCCTTCGATGGTCTCGGGTATTTCACGGACGAACCGAACAGTCAAGACATGCCTCCGGGGCTGGAAGTGGAATTTCCGAAGCAAGGAAACTTTCTCACCTTTGTCGCGAACGAGCATTCGCGGTTTCTTGGTGATCAGGCTAAGAGAGTCTTTGAAGGCGTCTCTGGTATTCCTGCAGTCGGTGGTGTTTTTCCGGAATCGATTCCGGGAGTGGGGTGGTCCGATCACTGGTCCTTCTGGCAGGAGGGATTTCCTGCAGTGATGGCGACGGATAAGATTGAGTTCCGATCTGAGCAATACCACAAACCAGCGGATACGGTCGACCGGCTGGATACGGAGCAACTCGAATTTGTCGTAAAGGGACTTGAGGAAGTAATCCGAGCGTGGGCTAATCCCTGATCTCCAAACGGCGCTACTCGCTCGAGAGTGCCATGCCGGCTTCTTCGTTGAGGAACTCGGCAATGCCGTTGTCCTTGTTGCAAAGAACCACCTTTGGTTCGACTGGTTTTTCGGCCAGCTCAAAGCCCATTATGATGACTTTCTCGCCAGCATTGATTAGGTGGGCTGCTGCGCCATTGATGCCTATGATGCCGGAGTTGGGGGCGCCCTCGATCACATAAGTTTCGAGTCGGGTTCCGGTGCTGGCGCTGACAACGAGCACTTTTTCCCCAACCCAAAGACCGACCGCATCTAGCAGGTTCTTGTCGATGGTGATGCTGCCGACATAGTCCACGTTTGCTTCCGTGACGGTAGCGAGATGGATCTTGGAACGTAGGAGGCTGCGCATGGGTAAAAACGTGGCGGAAGATTTCCTAGAAATGTCCGAAATGCAAGGGATCACTGCGTCGTGGGATTAACTCTTTCATTTGAGTGACAAAGAACCTTTACGACAGGGTTCGCTCCACCGCTTGGTGCCACTGGGCAAGGGCTTCCTGCATAGCTGCGTGATGGGGGCCGGGATTAAAGCGAGAGGACTCGGCCCAGATCGCTGCAATTTCCTCTTTGCTGGACCAGACGCCTGCGGCAAGACCAGCAAGGAAGGCGGCGCCCAAAGCCGTGGTTTCGGACACCTGCGAGCGGATGACGGACACGCCTAGCAAGTCAGCTTGAAATTGCATCAATAGGTCATTTCTCGAGGCCCCGCCATCGACCCGCAGTTCGGAGAGCTCAATGTCCGTGTCGGCGATCATGGCCTGCATTAGGTCATGGCTCTGGAAGGCAATGGCCTCAAGAGCGGCCCGGGCGATGTGAGCCTTTCCGGCACCTCGCGTCAGCCCAGAGATGGTGCCACGGGCAAAACCGTCCCAGTGGGGAGCTCCGAGACCGGCGAATGCGGGAACAAAGGAAACACCCCCATTATCCTTCACCTCGAGGGCAAGGGCTTCGACATCTTTTGAGGTTTTAATAATGCCGAGTTGATCCCTCAACCATTGAACGACGGCACCACCAATGAATACACTGCCTTCCAGGGCATACTCTGTTTCGCCTTCTATTTGCCAAGCAATGGTAGTCAATAAGTTATTGTTAGATTTTACGAATTGAGAACCAGTGTGTTTAAGCATGAAGCAGCCGGTTCCGTAGGTATTTTTGGCCATCCCGGGGTGGTGACAGGCCTGCCCGAAGAGTGCGGCCTGCTGGTCGCCGGCAATACCGGAAATGGGAATGAGATCACCGAAGACCTCTTCGGCGGTGTCTCCGTAGAACTCGCTGCTGGAGCGGATCTCGGGAAGCACTGAGGCGGGGATGTCGATCAATTCGAGCAATTCTTCGCTCCAGACCACCTCGCGAATGTCGCAGAGCATGGTTCGGGAGGCATTGGAAACGTCGGTGATATGGAGCTCACCACCGGAGAGATTCCACGCTAGCCACGAATCGATTGTGCCAAAGGCCAGTTCGCCCGCCTCCGCCCGCTTCCGGGCGTCGGGGTAATGATCGAGCATCCATTTTAGCTTCGAGCCGGAAAAGTAGGCGTCGATGATGAGGCCGGTCAGCTCCTGAATGCGCGCGCTGTGACCGGCTTCGACCAGTTCCCGACAGTAATCCGAAGTGCGCCGGTCCTGCCAGACGATGGCGTTGCCGAGCGGTTTTCCCGTCTCGCGATCCCACAACACTGCGGTCTCTCGTTGGTTAGTGATTCCGATGCCAGCGATTTCTGCGGGTGCGAGTCCTGCTTTCTTGATGGCTTCTCGGGCGACATTAAGCTGCGTTTCCCAGATTTCGGTCGCGTTGTGCTCTACCCAACCGGGTTGGGGAAAGAACTGTTTGAACTCCTCCTGGGCAACCGAGACGATTTCACCCTTTTGGTTGAAGACAATCGCACGTGAACTGGTCGTTCCCTGGTCGAGCGAAAGGATGTGGCGCGGCATGGAGGAATGGTAGGGAGAATGAAGGCAGGAGGGAAGGGAAAATAGTCGGCAGCCTCTCTCTCGATTGGGGTGCCTGAAAGAGCGAATTCAACAGGGCTGAGTGGCTGATTTGAACCTGTTGAGTGTGGGAATGTGAGGTGCTCAAGCGAATAAGTTTAACAGAGAGGACGGGAAGCTCGATAAAATTGGCTGAGATGCTATCAGGCGATGCAGCAAAATTGCTTTGCAAATTGCTGACTATTGTTGTCGGCTTTTAATCCTACGTTTACGACTACTCCTAGTGATCACAACCGACCCTACTCGAATCGCCGGCCTCCTCTTCGGGTGGGGTGTGGGTGGACTCGCCACACTCATCGGCCTAGCCGGTGTTACGATGACGGCTTGGAATATTAGGCAGGACCGTGAGAGCGAATCCTGGCCACAGGTCACAGGGGAGATCACCATTTCAAGGATAGGTTCGAGCACCACCCGCAGCTCACCTGGCGGGGCGAATAAATCGAGCGCCAGCGACACGGACTACTCGGTGGAGATTCGCTACAATTACGAGGTCGAAGGGCAGGCTTATAAAGGACATCGGTTGCGCTTCGGATCTAATGACCACGACCGGCGCTCTGATGCCCAGAAGGAGCAGCGGCAGTTCCCAGAGGGAGAGAAGGTGTCGGTCTACTACCACCCCGAAAAACCGGGGCGCTCCGTCCTAGTCCGCGGCACACAGGGCAATTGGGGGCAGCTTATTGGTCTTTCCATCTGCCTGCTCTGCGGACTGGTCATCCTTTCCCTTACCATTCGGTCAACGATGAGGAAGCCAGATATAATTACCCAGCGGTAACAAAGACTGCCGACTGACCTGGTAAGGCGTCGCAGATCAACGCCAAGCCCGTTCCGATTCGTAAGCTCATTGAACAATTTCTTCGTCGTTTTTTTTGACTTAGCAGTCACGGTGATCGGGCCTCTTGAAAGACGTGAAGTTTTTAAGCGATTTACTGCATCTTTTGCCTTGTTTTGCGAGTAACCAATAATTGGACGCAGCTGGCGTTTTCTGTTAACCAAATCAACTCATCATGGCAAAACCTTCCGTCGAACTTATTTCAGCCCTACGAGAAACTGCAAACCGAGTTGAGTCTGGAGCCCGATATGAGTGGGGGCACATGGCGCATTGCAACTGTGGGCATCTCATTCAGACGGTGACACAGCAGACCGGCATTGAAGTCGCGCGGAAAGTTAACGATCATCTCCTCGAATGGACCGAGCACGCCCAGGCCCGATGCAGTCATACCGGTCATCCACTCGAAGAGATGTTCGAGGCGCTCGAAAAAGTTGGCTTCACAAGAGAGGACGTAATCCATCTCGAAAATCTCTCGGATCGCCAAGTTCTTTGCTACCTCGGAGAACGAGTCCATCTGAATCGGAACCAGCGTGATGATATGGTCCGCTACTTGCGGGCCATGGCTGAACTGCTTGAAAAGGATCTGCTCCGGATGACTGCATCCGTTTTGTTGGGTCATGCCAAGCCCTGATTACCCTGAGTTGTCCTCACCTCTGAAATACAAGAAACTTTCGACAGACAAAGTTTACCAGTGCCGAGGTAATCATAAATCCGAATTGAGCAGCCCAAGGATCAAGGCCGGCTGATATCAGGAGGGGGCCTCCTAACAGGCCAGCGCTGAAACTGGCAAGCGATATTCCGGTGAAGAGGGTAAGCTCAAACCACTTCGAGTGGCGTCCTGGAGTGAACACGAACAAGATATTTAAAAAATAAGCGCAGAGGTTGGAAAAGGGGAATGCGATTAGGTTGCTGATAATAGCATTTTTCTCCTTCACCTCGCCGGAGACGGGTTGCTCGCTAAGATAGTCGTGTGCGGGAAATAAAGTGTGGGACAGCCAAATGAAGATAGCGAGCTGGACCACTGTTGAAATCCCGCCAGAGGCGACGTATTTCAAAAATTGAACGGCACCCGGGGCCTCTTTTGTCGGCAGCCACTTTAGCGTCTCTCGTAGCCCGTGTTCGCGGCGATGTTCTAGGACGGTCTGCAGATCCTGTCGGAGAGTTCGGAGGAGCGCCTTGTGCATGAATAAGATCCAATATGGCGCAAAGTGCCAAGTCTGCCAGTCGCGATCTTGCCACAGGGTCTTGGGACGAATGATCTCAGGTGGACTACTGAGCGGTTAATTTCTACGCAAAGGGGCCATTGCGGTCGATGGCGCGGCTTTGTATAGTTCGACTGATGGGTTCCCCAAGCCTCTTCACTTCCTTTTGCTCATGTCTTGTCCTGATTACGGCAAATGTGACCTCGGCGTCTGATCTTGGGATTGCCTTTTTTGAGTCGAAAATTCGGCCGGCCTTGGTCACGCACTGTTACGAGTGCCATTCTGAAGCGGAAAATAAAAAGAAGGGCGGTCTTTGGCTCGACCGCAAGGCTGGTTGGGAAGTCGGTGGTGATTCTGGCCCGGCCGTGGTTCCAGGTGACGTGGAGGGCAGTCTGCTGGTGGAGACGATCCGCTACGACGATCCTGATCTGGAGATGCCTCCGAAGGGTAAATTACCAAGTTCAGTAGTAGCAGACTTTGAAAAGTGGATCGCGATGGGGGCTCCGGATCCCCGCGAGAGCGGAGTTGGGACAGAAGACGGCGGCATGACGGTTGAAGAAGGACGTGAATTCTGGTCCTTCCGACCGCGCCAAACGGATTTTGGCCAGCGGAATTCAATCGACGAATTTATCAATGAAAGGCTCGGAATAGAAGGGCTCGAAGCTTCCCCAGCGGCGAGCCCCGGGAGCCGACTTCGCCGGGCCCGGATTGATTTAACCGGCCTTATTCCGACGGTGGAGGAGCAGCTCCACTTTGAACTTGATCCAAGCCGAGAGAATTGGGAGGCGTTCGTAGACCAATGGCTGACTTCAAATGAATTTGGAGAGCGCTGGGGCCGTCACTGGCTCGATATCGTGCGTTATTCAGATTCCAGTGGTGGAGGTCGTGCCTTGCCTTTTCCGGATGCCTGGCGGTTTCGCGACTATGTGATCGACGCTTTTGCGAAAGACCGCCCTCTGAACGAACTGATCAAGGCTCATATTGCCGGTGACTTGTTGCCATACGAGACTCAGAAGGAACGTTCTGAGAATCTGATAGCGACCGGATTCCTCGTGATGGGTCCGAACAATTACGAGAACCAGAACAAGGCGGAGCTCGATTTCGAGATCATTGATGAGCAGATTGATACAATCGGTCGGGCTTTTATGGGTCAGACGATCGCCTGCTCGCGTTGTCACGACCATAAGTTTGATCCAATCCCGACCAAAGACTATTACTCGCTGGCTGGGATCTTCCTCAGCACAAGATCGGTGAAACACTCCAATGTGTCAGCCTGGCATCTTGAACCAGTTCCGCCCAGTAAGGAGGCAAAACGGGCTATTGAAGACTACGAAGAAGAAAAGGCGGCTGCCGAAGCTGAGGTTGTAACTTTCAAAAAGGAGCTGGCTTCCTTGGGGCGTGGCGCTGGTGATAAGTCAAAAAAAGTCGCCGCCGCACTGCTTCCCGGTATCGTGATTGACGATGATGAGGCGGTTAAAGTTGGCGAATGGAAACCATCCACCTCGTCAGGTCGATTTGTTGACGCCGGTTACGTCCATGACCTTAATGAGGGGCAGGGAGAAAAGTCGGTCCGTTACGAGCACGTTTTTGAAAATGCGGGGCGCTATGAACTTCGGGTTTCCTATTCTGCTTCCAAGAATCGCAGCCCGATTGTTCAGGTGATGGTAAACGTCGGTTCTGTCGCAGAAGGTTATCAGATCAACCAAAAACTAACGCCTGAATACGATGATTTGTTCCAGGCCATCGGAGTCTTCGATATCGAAGCCGGGGATGAGTCTTCCATTGAAATCACAAATCTCCATGACGACGGCGTTGCGATAGCTGATGCGGTTCAGTGGCTGCCGCTAGAGTTGGCTCAAAAGCAGGAGATCAAGGGGAACCCGACTGATAATCCACGTATCCTCGAACTGGAAAAAGCTTTGGCCAAAGCTGAAGCGAAGGTCAAGAAGCTTGAAAAGAACGCTCCCACTATTCCACAGGCGATGAGTGTGGTCGACCATCCGACCGATAAGATCGGCGATACCGAGATCCGCATCCGTGGCGTTGAGGCAAGTAAGGGAGAAATGGCTCCGCGAGGGTTTCTCCAAGTTGCAAGCTTTGAAGAGGTCAATATATCAGAGTCATCCAGCGGAAGATTGGAGTTGGCCGAATGGCTCACGAGCGATCAGCATCCGCTGACGGCGCGCGTTTTAGCGAATCGCATCTGGTTGAAACTAATGGGTGAAGGCCTTGTCGCTTCTCCTGATAACTTCGGCACCACGGGAATCGCGCCAACTCACCCCGAATTGCTAGACTACCTTGCAGGACGATTGATTGATTCCGGCTGGTCCACTAAAGCTCTCGTGCGAGAAATTATGCTCTCGGATGTTTATTCCCGATCCACCAAAGCGACCACGAAGTCTGCAGAGATAAAGGATCCGGAGAACTCCTTTTATTCCCGCGCCCATCTCAGATCACTCGACGCTGAGTCACTTCGTGATGCAATGTTAACCCTCGCCGGAACCCTCGATGGTCGTGCAGGGGGACCTTCCTTACCAAAAGGATTCAAGAGTGAATTTGGCTATGAATTCACGACTCTGAAACGCAGCGTTTACGTTCCCGTCTTTAGGAATTCTAGCTACGAGATGTTCAGTGTCTTTGATTTTGCTAATCCAAACTTTACAGTAGGGAAGCGCGCCGAAAGTAATATTCCAACTCAGATGCTTTTCCTAACTAACAGCCACTTTGTTCATGATCGATCCATCGAGGCATCTAGCGAATTGCTTCGACTTGGAGCTGAGACGAGAGAGAAGCGGATTGAGTTGGCCTTCCGCCGAACGCTTGGGAGACCTCCTTCCTCAGAAGAACTTGAGCTTGCGCGCGGATTTGTCAGCGACACGCAGGGAAGCGACATCGAAGCGTGGGCGGGCCTGCAACGCGCACTGTTCGGCTCCATAGATTTTCGATACTTGAGATAATTTGTGATACAATACTACAAATCGTGATGAGTCCCGCCGAAGTTGATCTCCCATTTGATCCCGCTCACAGTCGTCGAACGCTACTGAAGAGTGCGGCATGTGGATTTGGCGGACTGGCCCTTTCTTCTTTTGCAAGTCAGAGTCCACGCATCGTTCCACGAGCCAAGCGAATTATCTTCCTTTTTATGCAGGGTGGCCCGAGTCAGGTAGATACCTACGACTACAAGCCGGAACTGACGAAAGGGCACGAGAAGAAAGTTAATTTCTATGTGCCGCGGACTCGTCAGAATGAGGAGCGCGAGTTAATGAAGTCCTTCTGGGAGTTCAAGCAATATGGTGAATGCGGGCGATGGTCTTCGAGCTTGTTTCCGGAAGTTGCCAAGCACGTCGATGATCTTTGCTTCATCCACTCGATGCACACAGAGGGCGTGGCTCATGGACCAGCAACTCTTTTTTTGCATACCGGTGCGACCAATTTGGTTCGCCCCTCAGTTGGTGCGTGGATTAGTTACGGTCTTGGTTCAGGTAATTCTAATCTACCTGCGTTTGTGACCGTGAATCCTCCGGCAAACAAAGGAGGTCCCCGGAACTGGGGGAATGCCTTTCTTCCAGCCTCAACTCAGGGCACAGTTCTGGGCCAGGCTGGCAATCCAAATGCGAAGCCGGAGATCCGTAACTTGGTGAGTCCCGTTGGTTCAGAAGAAGCGAAACGGGAGCATGAATTTCTCAAGCGTCTGAATCAGGTTCAGCGGGGCAATTCGGAACAGAGGCTCGTTGACGGTATGATTGCTTCCCACGAACTCGCCTGGCGGATGCAGACGCATGCCGCTGATCTTATTAATATTGATAAAGAGTCGCGGCAGACTCGGGAGCTTTATGGTATTGGCGATGACGCGACTGATGGTTTCGGGCGTCAATGCCTTGCGGCGCGGCAGTTAGCAGAATCCGGAGTTCGCTTTATCCAGGTAAGCCATTGCGATAATAAATCGACTCCAGTCTGGGACCAACACAATAACATGCCCAAGCATGAGCCCCTAGCGGGCCAGGTTGATCGGCCCATCGCTGGATTGCTAACCGATCTAAAACGAAGAGGGCTGTTAGAAGATACTTTAGTATGGTGGGGATCTGAATTTGGCCGTACGCCTTTCACCCAAAATAACCTGGGCCGTGATCACAACCCTCGCGGGTTTACTACCTGGTTGGCTGGTGGTGGTGTGAAGCCAGGCTTTGCCTATGGCTCTACAGATGAATTTGGGTTCCAAGCTGTGGAAAACAAGGTTCACATGCATGATCTGCACGCTACTCTTCTTCACTTGTTAGGCCTCGACCATGAGCAATTGACCTATCGATATGCCGGACGGGACTTTCGCCTGACTGACGTTCACGGGCATGTAGTGAAAGATATACTGGCCTGAAAATCCCTCGAAGCGACGAGGGATCGGTGAGCGTCAGCGTTCGCCTGTATCGATTTTCTTGACGTGTTCAAGATAGTCGTCCGCTTCTTTTTTGATCACGGGCAGGAGGAAATAAAGCCCAATTAGGTTGGGGGCAACCATCGCAAAAATCATAGCGTCAGAAAGGTTGATCACGCTGCTGAGAGAAGCAGAAGAACCCACGACGACGAGAAGGCAGAAGATTACCTTGTAGATGATGACGGGGATTTTGACATTGTCCCCGAATCTACTGAAGAGATAGATAATTCCCTGTTCGCCGTAATAAGACCAAGAGATCATGGTTGAGAAGGCGAAGAGGACAACAGCGATCGTTAGAACCTTTGGGAACCAAGTGATTTTCGAGCCAAAAGCAAGGGATGTCATGGGGACTCCTTTGCGGTCAGCGATGGCTGCCGATTCGACCCAGCCAGTATTTTTCGTGGAATTTTTAAACTCCGAAGAAACGACGCCAATGACTTCGGTGTAGCTGACTACCTCAGGCTCTTTGCCGTCTGTCGCAGGCTTCTGAAAGTCCTTGGTTCCTTTGACATGAATATACTGCCCGGTGTTGAGTTGTTGAACCACTTCAGATGAACCTGGTTCGGTTACCATCGCGATACCCGCATCACTTGAGACCTCGGCACTTACTTGCCAAGTTCCCGTAATAATAATAACAAGCGCGGTCATTGTGCAGACTACGACGGTGTCGACGAAGGGTTCCAGCAATGCCACAAAACCCTCGCTGGCCGGTTTGTCCGTTTTCACCGCAGCGTGGGCAATGGGCGCGGAGCCGAGGCCAGCCTCATTCGAAAAGGCCGCCCGTTTAATTCCCTGAATGAGAACTCCGATCAGGCCGCCAGTCACGGCGCTGGTGCTGAAGGCTGAAGAGAAAATGATACCGAAGGCACT
Source organism: Akkermansiaceae bacterium UBA1506 (assembly GCA_002323995.1). Lineage (GTDB taxonomy): Bacteria > Verrucomicrobiota > Verrucomicrobiia > Verrucomicrobiales > DEV007 > Arctic95D-9. The sequence continues at coordinate 23,359 of DCQY01000080.1, forward strand.
GCCGACCTCTCCAATATTTGAAACGATAATGAATAGTGCCGCGAGAACGTAGGCGCCACACATGAAAGGAACCAGAAACGCCGTCACATGTGCGATTCGGACGATCCCTCCAAGAATGACGGCGGCGACGATCCCGGCAAGAGCGCAACCAAAGACGAGCTTTGCGGTATCAATGGGCATGTCTCCCATGAACTGTCCGTGAAACTGCGAGAACGCCTGGTTGGCTTGGAACATATTCCCCGCTCCAAAAGCTCCACCTAGGACAAAAATAGCGAAAAGAATCGCAAGGAAACCACCCAGACGCCCCATTCCGATCTCTTTGAAGCCGTCCCGAAGATAGTACATAGCTCCACCCCTGACCGTGCCATCTTTCTGAATACGACGGTATTTGACGCCAAGCGTACATTCCGCGAACTTTGTCGTCATACCGCAAAGACCCATGATGATCATCCAGAAGGTTGCTCCGGGCCCTCCGATGCCGACGGCTACGGCAACTCCGGCAATGTTACCGAGTCCCACGGTCGCGGAAAGAGCGGCACTGAGTGCCTGGAAATGAGTGATCTGTCCGGGGGCGTCTTTATCAGAATACTTTCCTCTCACGGTGCGGAAGGCGACACCAAAGCCCCGAAGATTAATAAATTTGAAGTAAACTGTCAGGAAGACCGCAGTCGATCCCAGGATTACGAGGATGATCGGAAGGGTGACTCCTTCTATGATTGTCGGGCCACCGAAAACGAAGTTGGCAGCGATATCTGAGACTCCTTTCAGAGCTCCATCGATTCGATTCGCCAGACCGGGTGATTCTTCCTTTGCGACGGCAAAGGCTGGAGAAAGCCCTATGAGGGCGGCGAAAACGCGTAGAAAGCAAGACATGGTTCTATTTTGTCATGCTAACGGGGAGCTGTTGCTTTTTGCAACCAGATTTTGGAACGGAGGGACGAGCCAAAATAGCGCGTGAGCGGCAAAAGTTCAAAATGACAAAAAAGAGTGAATTTTTCTGGGTTTTCGACCCCATCTCCTTGCAAATGCGTGGCGTATTGCTTAGAGAGACCGCAAATGAACGCCCTTACGAAAGCTATAAATCTATTTTGGCAGTCTTCGATTGGAAAAAAGTTAATCGTGGCTATTACGGGCGCCGTTCTTGTTGGTTTCTTAGTTGCCCATGTTGGTGGCAACATGCTGATTTTTGCGGGACGCGAGGCAATGAACGATTACGCCTACTTCCTGCATCACTTCCTGCATGGAGCAGGAATTTGGATTTTTCGGGGGATACTGGTTGTGGCATTTGTTCTGCACATTGTGGCAACAATCGCTCTCACGAAACAGAATCGGGCCGCTAAGGTCGAGAACTATGAAAACGAGGCAACTAACGTTGCTTCGAAGAGTTCCCGGATGATGATCTGGAGTGGCTTGACTGTTCTTGCTTTCGTCGTTTTCCACATCTTTCACTTTACCGTTCGGGTCGATCCAGAGCTTGCCGGAATGAAGGAGCCGTCAGGGCGCCATGACGTCTGGGGGATGGTTATTGTGGGATTTCAAAAACCGCTGGTTGTCCTCTTTTACTTTGTCGGTATCTCGCTACTCTGCTCGCATCTATCGCATGGCATAGCCTCTATCTTTCAGACGCTTGGGTGGCGTAGTCGGAAAAGTAGCGAAGCAATCAACAAGCTAGGGCTTGCCTTGTCGGTAGTTCTTTGGCTCGGATTCCTCTCTATCCCACTTGCAGCCTCAGTGGTCGGTTTCGGCACTGATGAGATGGAAATGCCTGTGACTGACGTTGCCGACGTCGCCGAAGAAAACCGCTAGCCCACGTTTTACTACTTTTTCACCGTAACCACACTTCCCCAATGGCAGCTAACGGATCTCAAAAAGAAACATTCAACTCGTCTATTCCCGACGGACCTATCGCGGAAAAGTGGACCAACCATAAGAACAACTCAAAGCTGATCAATCCTGCAAATAAACGGAAGTATTCGATTATCGTGGTTGGATCAGGTCTCGCCGGTGGTGCTGCTGCTGCCACACTGAGCGAACTTGGCTATCAGGTGAAGTGCTTCTGTTATCAAGACAGCCCGCGCCGGGCACACTCCATCGCAGCGCAGGGTGGCATCAACGCGGCGAAAAACTACCAGAACGATGGTGATTCAGTTCATCGGTTGTTTTACGATACCGTGAAAGGGGGGGATTTTCGGTCTCGTGAGGCTAATGTGCATCGGCTTGCCGAAGTGAGCGGCAACATTATTGACCAGTGCGTCGCTCAAGGAGTCCCGTTCGCCCGAGAGTATGGTGGCCTCCTTGATAATCGTTCTTTTGGTGGCGCTCAGGTCAGCCGAACATTTTATGCCCGAGGCCAGACTGGACAGCAGTTGCTCATAGGAGCCTACCAGGCTCTCTCCAAAGAGGTTGCTAGGGGCGGTGTTGAAATGCATGCGAGAACCGAAATGATGGACCTCGTTGTTGTGGATGGTCATGCGAAAGGCATTATCGTTCGGGACATGGTCACGGGTGAGATTTCCCGGCATGCAGCCGATACCGTTGTCTTGGCTACCGGTGGTTATGGTAATGTCTTCTTCCTCTCCACCAATGCGATGGGTTGCAATGTTATGGCCGCCTACCGTGCTCATAAGAAGGGAGCCTACATGGCCAATCCTTGCTTTACTCAAATCCATCCGACTTGCATTCCGGTCAGCGGTGACTATCAGAGTAAGTTAACCTTAATGTCAGAGTCGTTGCGGAATGACGGGCGAATCTGGGTCCCAAAGTCAGTTGAAGACGCAGCCGCGATTCGCAGCGGCGATAAGACAGCTGCAGATATACCGGACGAAGATCGGGACTACTACCTCGAACGCAAATACCCAAGCTTTGGAAATTTGGCTCCTCGGGATATTTCGTCGCGATCCGCTAAAGAGGTGTGTGATGAAGGACGTGGTGTCGCTTCAACCGGGCTTGGAGTGTTTCTCGACTTCCGCGATGCGATCGACCGTCTCGGCGAAGACACCATCCGTGCCCGCTACGGCAACCTTTTTCAGATGTATGAGAAGATTCAGGGCACCAACCCCTATAAAGAGCCGATGATGATTTACCCTGCAGTGCATTACACCATGGGTGGTCTTTGGGTTGACTACAACTTGATGTCTAATCTGCCCGGTCTTCACGTTCTCGGTGAAGCTAACTTTTCTGATCACGGAGCCAACCGGCTTGGAGCGAGCGCTCTTATGCAGGGCCTTGCTGATGGATACTTTGTCATCCCAGCCACGCTGCCCAATTATCTAGCGGATCAGGTGCCTGGGAGCGTGACGACCGAAAACGAGGCATTCGATGAGGCAGAAAAAGCGGTAACTGATCGCATTGATAAGCTTCTATCGATACAAGGAGAGCGGACGGTTGACAGTTTTCATCGTGAGTTAGGACTCTTGGTCTGGGATAAGTGTGGAATGTCTCGCGACAAAGCAGGGCTCGAAGAGGCGCTTGAGAAAATCCCGAAAATCAGGGAAGAGTTTTGGGAAAATGTGAAGATCCCCGGAACAGGTGAAAGTCTTAACGCTGAGCTGGAAAAAGCTGGGCGTGTCGCTGACTTCCTCGAATTTGGAGAACTGATGTGCCGGGATGCGTTGAATCGGGAAGAAAGCTGTGGCGGCCATTTCCGTGAGGAATACCAGTTCACCGAGAAAGATGATGCGGTGATCTCGGGGTATACTAATCCGGGCGAAGCTAAGCGCCGCGATGAAGAGTTCAGCTATGTGGCAGCTTGGGAGTATACCGGCGACGATTCCCCACCTAACCTTCACAAAGAGGAACTTATTTTTGAGAACGTCAAACAATCAGTACGCTCCTACAAGTAGAGTGATACTTTTTATCCTTTTCTCATGAACCTCACACTCAAGGTATGGCGTCAGAAGCACGCAAACGACAGGGGAACGATCGAAACCTACGATGCGAAGAATATCCCGGGCGAAGCCTCCTTCCTTGAAATGCTTGATATCGTGAATGAGCAGATTGTGCAGAGCGGTGGCGAACCGATTCACTTTGATCATGATTGCCGCGAAGGGATATGTGGGATGTGTTCGCTGACCATCAACGGGGTTCCACACTCCAAGGAGAAGGGCATTACGACTTGCCAAGTTCATATGCGCAAATTCAAAGATGGCGATACGATTTGGATTGAGCCTTTTCGAGGAAAAGCGTTTCCGGTGGTGCGCGATCTTGTTGTGGATCGTTCCGCTTTCGATCGGATCGTTTCAGCGGGCGGATATATCTCGGTTAGAACGGGATCCGCCGAGGATGCGAATTCCCTGCCGATTCCTAAGGACAGCGCTGACTCCTCATTTGACGCTGCTGCTTGCATCGGCTGTGGTGCCTGCGTCGCAGCCTGCAAGAACGCCAGCGCTATGCTCTTTGTCGGGGCGAAAGCAGCTCACCTTAATCTGCTTCCGCAAGGGCAACCGGAGAAGGACAAACGCGTTCTCGCTATGGTTCGTCAAATGGACTCGGAAGGGTTTGGTAACTGCACCAACCATTATGAGTGTGAAGCGGTTTGTCCAAAACAGATCAGCGCTGATGTGATCTCTAAGCTCAATCGAGACTATGCGGTCGCCTCCACGAAAGAAGCCTTCAAGTAGGGCTTCGAAGGCGGGAAAGATTTGAGAGTTGCGGGAATCAAGCAGTAATTGCCATCTCTGATGGCAAAGTTCCGGCAAAGCGCCCCCTGATCACGCAATCGCTTTTCCTTGAATCGTTTCTGATTTGCAAGACCCTCTAGAGGGTTACAATGTCATGAGTCCAATCACCCTTGCTTAAGGTGTCGTTGGTATGATATGCCTAGCACTTTTAGGGGTGCGACCGAATACTGTTTTGATACGGACCTCCCAACCTCACATGTCTTCCCCAGTTGATACGATCAAGGCCATTAAGGTCCCCAAGCCTGTCCCGATTACTACGACACGTTTCCGGCCTCCAAAGAAAAATATTCCACAGACGAAGATAGAGAGGGATTACTTTCTTGAGAACATCAAGCAGTATGTGGAGAAGGACAATCCCGTTCCTCCCATGCCACTCGACGAACTAGAGGAACACGCGAAGGAAATCCTCAAGCGAATGGGGAGAGAGGGCGAGAAGACTTATCTTCACTACACCGCCGTGTGTCTTAATAACGAGATGTGGAGGGAAACTCTGGCTGAGATACCCTATGAGCGACGTCTCCTCCTCATGCCAAAATGTCTCCGAGTGGAGGAAAAGTGCCCCGCGCCATTCGACGAATTCGGGCTGCTTTGTAAGCAATGTGGTCTCTGCACGATTCAAGATTTTCAAAATGAAGCGGAGCGCCTTGGCTACGCGGTTCTTGTAGCCGAAGGATCGGCGATTGTGATGTCCCTGATCCAAACTGGTCAGATCGAAGCCATTGTAGGGATTTCGTGCCTTCCTGTGTTGGAACGCACCTTTCCTTATGTTGAGGCAGCAGCGATTCCATCTATCGCCGTGCCCCTGTTACAGGATGACTGTATCAATACCACGGTCGATAACGACTGGGTGTGGGAATACATTCACTTAACCAGCGAAGACAAGACGCGCCGACTCGACCTGAACGCACTCCACAAAGAGGTGATGAGCTGGTTTAGCGTTGAAGCGATCGAGGAGATCATGGGTCCAGCAGAAGGTGCCCAAGAGCGGATTGCCCGCGAATGGCTCGCGCGGGATGGCAAACGATGGCGTCCCTATCTAACTGTGGCTGCTTACCAGGCGCTTCGTGAGGACCGAGGCGAGCCAATTCCTGATGATATTAAAAAGATCGTATTTGCTTCTGAACTTTTCCATAAAGCCTCACTGATACACGACGATATCGAAGATGAAGATCACGGTCGTTATGACCAACCAACACTTCATGTTGAGCATGGTATCCCGGTGGCACTGAATGCTGGTGATCTTTTGATCGGGGAAGGTTACCGAATGATTGCGGAGAGTAGCATCTCAGACACACAGAAGGGAGAAATGTTAATGGTTGCCTCAGCGGGACAGCGTGAGCTCTGTCGAGGGCAGGGAGCTGAGCTTGTCTGGGCTCGTGACCCTAAGCCGCTAAAATCGAAGCAGGTACTTGAAATCTTCCGCCAGAAGACGGCTCCGGCTTTTGAGGTTGCCCTTAAACTTGGTGCTAGCTATGCGGGACGCCTTGATGAGGTATCCGAAGTGCTTGAGAAGTTTTCTGAGAACATGGGGATCGCCTATCAGATTCAAGACGATATGGATGATTTAGGCGAGGATGCCGGTAACAACGAACTGGATAAGATGCGTCCCAGTGTTCTGTTGGCCGTGGCTCGCGAGCGGGCACGAGGAGATGATAAAACTCTCATGGAGTCACTCTGGAGCCACAAAGATCTTGAAGACGTCTCGATTCATAAAATCCGCAGATTGGCTCAAGAAGTGGAAGCTGATAACAAGTGTCTCTTGCTTCTCGAGACTTACAAAGAGACAGCAGTCCGAAGTCTTGCCGAACTCGAAGACGCAAATCTCAAAGGCCTGCTCCGCCGGGTCATGGGCAAGATCTTTAACGATCTCGAGATCAAGGGTTGGTGCCGCGAGCAGGAGGTGAAGAACGGCGTCCGCGAAGTGGGAGAGGGCGCCGAATAGCGAGGAGGCCAAATTCATTGACCCCCACGGCCTCACGGTTGCCTTAGATCCCAGAGAAGATTAACCACCATCCGATTCCGCAAGCCAGAGAGAAAAGGAAGAGAAAGCGCATGCCCGCCCGGCTGCGCTCGTTGTGATAACGGCGACGAGCAGCGTGAGTCAAGGCTCGCTTGGCCCGCTTATG
>DCQY01000080.1:30551-36687 GCA_002323995.1 Akkermansiaceae bacterium UBA1506
TAGCGTGATGTTTTGCCAGTAAAGACTCAATGGCTCCGATCTGCGCGTGCAGCTTATGCTGAGACTCGCGCGGGCAGGATTTCTTGCGTTTTGGGTTAGCAAATCCCTGGGAATCGTCAATCCACGATGAATCTTTACGCGAAGAGAGGCGACCTCGCTTTCGGTTTCTGGGGGACCTTGGGAAAATACTCATGGGCTAGAGCTGGAGAGTCTGCAATGGAGTGAATGTATCAAATGATTGCTTCTTCTAGAGCAGAAAGACAATGATCAGAGCGATCGCTGCGAAGGCGACAAGGGGTAGGGAAAAAGCAAACCCACTGCGAAACCAGTAGAGAAAGTTTCCCTGAGGCGCGGCAGAAGGTAGTCGACCCGATGGAGAACCCATCTTAAGAATGCCGCCGCCTGACTTCTTGGCCCCGAAACTGTTTACCAGAGGCATGAGGTTATCGATTTCATTTTCAGCAGCCTCAATGCAGCTGAGGGCCCGTGCGAGCTCAGTTTTCCGGTCAGCGCGGCTCCAACCTTCGGGATGAAGCGCGTTGATATTGCAAAGGTGCCCTTCAAGGCGCTCATGGGAAGCGGCGCATTCCTCGGCGATACGCTGAGCCTCAACAGACTCACGATCGAGAATGGATAGGTAGCGTGTGATGTCTTCAGTGACATCAACGCGTCCTTCTTTGAATTGCTCTTCCTTTTTGGTGAGTTCCTCGAGTTCGGCTGCCTGACGTTTGATTTGCTCCTCCTGCTGACGGAGTTGGCGAAGCTGGTCTTGGGCCTGCTGATACTCATCATTTAGATCATCAGAGTAGGGCGTGACAGCCTCAAACTGCTGAGGATCAAATTGGATGTCGAGGTCGTTTCCGCCCTCTTCATCAAAGAACATGGGTTGGATTTCAGCTGCAACAGACATGACAGGAAGCGTGGGTTTAATTACTTAACTTCCATTAATATTATAAATTGCTTAGAATTTCCAGTCTTTTTAGCTTTTTTTTCGAAAAAATTAGAGGCGTCGCGGTTACTATGAAAGTTAGAATCAGCAGGATGGTCGTTCCGATGAAGCCTCTCGGCGTATCGATCCAGTTAGGATTTACCTTATTCTCGGTGAAAATGCCCCAACGCGTGTATGCGAGGAGCATCATGAAGCAGAGAATGAAGATAAAGCTCCCTACAAGGCACAGAGTGCCCCCAAATCCGCTCACAATCTTCGCGGCGTTCGACTCATCAAGATTGGGAAAAAGGACGCCAAGCCCGACAGCAAGGGCGTTCAGCCCTATTGCAAGTAGGGTGATAGCGGTGGCGAAGAATGCTGATTCCTTCATGCCGAGCTGGAGATTGTAGCCGCCGATAAGAAGGATGAGTATCACTGCAGCTCCGCTAAAAAGGGTGCTGGTAAGAAATTTTTGAGTCACGATTGCCGGTAGTTTCAGGGGTGACATGGCAAGGATCCATAGTTTTCGGCCTTCAAGGCTGAATTGCGGAAACACGAAACGAGTTGTCAGTGTGGAGAGCGCAAGTGCACATACGGCAAGGTTTAGGAACGCAACAATGTAAAGGTCTCTCGGTTCGCTTATGTCTCGGTTCATCTGACGTAGGCCGCTGGCATACAGCGCAAGAAGCCCAAACACGAGCGAGAATTGAATCCACTGAGCCGGTTCGCGGAAAAAGGTAAGGTAGTCTTTTTTCGAAATTGCGGCTAGGGGTCGACCGATGATGTGGGATAGCAGTGGCACGGTTTTGAGCCCTTCAGCTTTGCCCAGACGATTGTTCTTTGATTGCTGTCGGCCGGCTGCTAATGCCGTCCGCTGGAGGGATCGATTCCAGGATTTATAAAAGATGGTTTTACCGGCCCAGAAAAGTGCGAGCCCCGCCATAAGGGAATTGCTGATCAACAGCGCCGGGTAGAGCAGGGTGCTGAAATGACGGTATGGCCGGGTCCAGTCGATGAGCGTCGCTGCCAACCAAGTGCTTGGCATGGCTCGATTGACCGAGATATTGGTGTGCTGGAGGACCCGCTGGAAGGTCAGGGCAGCGCTAAGCCCAGTGTCGTCGGCTGCTTTCTGGCCCTCGATTGCGGTAAAGGCTGTGGATCCGATGAGAATAATAACGAGGACCCCCAAAGCGATCTGGAGCTGCCGCATATTCAGCCATCGTATCGAGAGAACCATGAGTAGGCTTCCAATCGAGCTGGCGAGTATTAAAAAAGGAACCAGAAGAGCAAGCGTCTGAACATAAAAAAGGGGGCTGACCCCGCGATTTTGTGCAAAGGCGACAAGCAGTGGCGCAAGAATAAAAAGCAGCCCCCAACTGGAAAACATTGCCGCTTCGAAACTCTTCCAGAGAAAGATAGCTCTGTGGGAGACCGGTAGATTGAGAAGCCAGATGGTATCGCGATTTCGGTAGAGTGATATGTAGCCAGTAATCGAAACGGAAAAAATCAGCATCAGCATGAAGCAGAAAAACATCACGCTGATAAGCCTATCACTGAGCAGGGACCCCGCTGCCGGGAGTTTACTAACATAGTCAAGGCCTTGACTGAAGAGCCAGAAAGAGGCAATCAGGTAGGTTATTAAAAAGGCGATAATGGTCCCTGTCATGAGGCGTGAATGACGGGCGACAAGGGTCGCTTTTCTGAAGAAGATTTTCGTGTGAACCCTAAATAGCAGGAGCCACTGTGAGAAAGTCGACATGGAAGGGAGAAAGAGGCGGATTTTTCCTTTGGAAAACTCAATTTATCTCTAAGGTAAACCTCATGGCAAGCCTAGGAACTCCATTCACCTCCGAAGCCACTCGCATTATGCTCTGCGGGTCTGGCGAACTTGGTAAGGAAGTGGTCATTGAACTCCAGCGCTACGGGGTTGAGGTGGTCGCTGTCGACGCTTACGAAAATGCCCCAGCAATGCAGGTGGCAGATCGCTCACACTGCCTTTCGATGCTCGATGGCGAGGCGCTGCGGGCTGTGATCGAAAAAGAGAGGCCCCATCTCGTAGTCCCTGAGGTGGAGGCAATCGCCACGGATACTTTGGCAGAGCTTCAGGAGGAAGGGTTGACGACGATTATCCCAACGCCCAGGGCAACCCAATTAACGATGAATCGTGAAGGGATCCGCCGGCTTGCTGCGGAAGAACTTGGTTTAAAAACCTCACCTTACCAGTTCGCCTCCAACGAGGAGGAATATATTGCTGCTGTGACGGAAATAGGCCTGCCATTGGTCGTGAAACCAATCATGAGTTCTTCCGGTAAAGGGCAGAGCACCGTTACCAAAGAGGAGGAAATCAAGCCGGCGTGGCAATATGCTCAGGAAGGCGGTCGGGCGGGTAAGGGTAAGGTGATCGTCGAAGGCTTTGTGGATTTCGACTACGAAATCACTCAATTGACTGTTCGCCACGCTGGAGGCACCTCTTTCTGCGAGCCGATCGGTCATATTCAGGTCGACGGCGATTATCGCGAAAGTTGGCAGCCTCAGCCCATGAATGATGCGGCGAAGGCGGAAGCGCAACGTTATGCAAAGGCGGTGACGGATAACCTGGGCGGGCGCGGCATCTTCGGAGTCGAGTTGTTCGTAAAAGGGGATGAAGTAATTTTTTCGGAAATTTCTCCCCGACCACATGACACCGGTATGGTAACCATGATCGCTCAAGACCTGTCCCAGTTCGCGCTCCACGCGCGAGCTATATTGGGTCTGCCAATTCCGAATATTCAGCAGCACGGTCCATCTGCCTCGGCGGTAGTGCTTGTTGAGGGAGAGTCCGATCATGTCAGCTACGGCAATCTCGAGCGAGCGTTGAACGATCCGGACACTCAGCTCCGTCTCTTTGGAAAACCTCAAGTATCTGGAAAACGGCGTATGGGGGTAGCGCTGGCTCGTGGTAGTTCTATCGATGAAGCTCGAGAAAAAGCTCGCAATGCCAGTGCCGCGATTGACGTCACTCTCTAATCTCCTTTTCTCAGCATTACTATGTCCAGCATCATCAAGCAGGCGCACCCATGGCTCGATGGGCTAGTTGCCTACGACCCCGGTAAGCCTATCGAGGAGACTGCTCGGGAGCTTGGGTTGAATCCTGAGGCTATTATCAAGGTCGCTTCGAACGAAAACCCTCTTGGGCCTTCACCGAAAGCAGTGGAGGCAATGAAAGAAGCAGCGGAGGGGGTTAATATTTATCCTGACGGCGGTGGCTACAAGTTGCGAACGGCTATTGCCGAAAAAGTAGGGCTTCAGCGTGAAAACGTAGTTCTGGGGAACGGATCAAACGAAATCATTGAGTTGATTGGACATGGCTTTCTAAATCCCGGTGATAATGTGATTGCCGCGGAGCACGCCTTTGTTGTTTACAAGCTGATGGCGACTCTGTTCGGGGCTGAAACCATCGAGGTGCCGGACCCCGGCTTCGTTCACGATCTCGATGCCATGTCCGCGGCCATTACCCCCGAAACCAAAAAGGTCTTCATCGCGAATCCTAACAACCCAACCGGCACTATGGTCGGGAGGGATGAGATTGAGCGCTTCATGGATCAGGTGCCGGATCATGTGATGGTTATTTTTGATGAGGCATACCATGAATTTCTTCATGATCCACCAAACACTCTCAGGTATGTGAGCGAGGGCCGAAACGTCGTCATTATGAGGACTTTTTCCAAAATTCAAGGCTTGGCCGGGCTACGAATTGGGTATGGACTGACAACGCCCGAAATCGCCAGTGTCCTCCAGAAGTGTCGCCAGCCTTTCAACACAAACGCGATTGCTCAGGCAGGCGCTATTGCGGGGCTCCTCGATGACGATCACCAACGGCGGACTTGTGATCTAAATGACGAGGGATTAGCGTATTTGCAACGTTCGTTTAATGAGATGGGTCTCGAATATGTTCCCAGCGTTGCAAATTTCGTCCTTGTGAAGGTTGGAGACGGCGATGCTGTCTTTGATCTCATGTTAAAGAAGGGAGTCATTATTCGGGCGATGCGTGGCTACAAGCTGCCTGAGTGGGTCAGAATCTCGGTAGGGACGATGGAGCAGAACGAACGTTGCATCGCCACTCTCAAAGAGGTCTTAGCTAACGATGAAAAACAAGCATGAGTGGCATGACCGTGCCGTGGATGGCGAGACGGTTTATTACCGTGCCATTTTGCATGCCGGAAGGTGGGAGTTCTATTCTACCCGAAAGTCTGATCCTGACTGGGAGCGGCATGAGCTTCTACCTCTGGAGAAAATGGAAGCGCTTCGGAAGGTGATGTGGAACAAGCATCTGCGCCGACGCCTGCCTCTAAAGCATATCGACTATATCGACAAGCTAATCGAAGATCTCAAGCTCGCCGAACCGTCTCAAGGGCTTGATTTTTCTGGGCAGAGTTAAGTGAACTATTGCCGAACCCCCATACCGGATCCCTGCTGCCGTTTGAGTTTTTGAACCAAGAGCCGCGATCGCGCCAATAAGGTTAGTTCATTCGCCTTTAATATTTAGGCGTTGATCGGTGCAAAGGTTCAACGGGCAAATGCCGAATTTTGGGGTATTGTTCATCTTGTGCAGACTATTCGCTTTATGAAATTACCCCAGACTGGTTTAGTTGCTTCTCTTGGTCTCGTCCTCAGCATTTCTTTGTTCAACGTTGTTGAAGCGGCCGATTTTGATGTCCGGAAGGCTGCTAACGATATCGACGAACTGATTTTTACGGGGCTGGAGAAGCACGGTGTGGAGCCGAATGAGGCAATCAACGATGAAACGTTTATTCGGCGGGTTTATCTAGACATTATTGGGCGTGTTCCGACGATCGAAGAGGCAGAAAACTTTCATGGTTCGACCTATCAACGCAAGAGAGGCCAGCTGATCGCTGATTTACTTGAAAGCGACGGACACATGGCCAGGGCCTATAATTTCTGGGCCGATATTCTTCGGATTAATAATGGCCTTGGAAACAACAGTCGCACTGTAGAAGCGGCTTACCAGCTATGGGTCAAACAGGCGATCGAGGAGAATAAACCGTATGACGAATTTGTGAACGACCTCGTTTCCGCCAAGGGAATGATTTGGGAAAATGGAGCGATTGGCTATTACGTGCGCGACCGTGGAATGCCCCTCGATAACATGTCTAATACGGTTCGGGTTTTCCTCGGAACACGGCTTGAGTGTGCTCAGTGTCATGACCA
>DCQY01000048.1 GCA_002323995.1 Akkermansiaceae bacterium UBA1506
TAGGACATCACCTTCAGACTAGAGGTTTCGGAACTTTTAGATGCCGTCGTCAGCGCAAACTCTGCATAGATCCATGGGTGATCTGACAAGCATCCGTCCGCTTTTTTATTATCTGCGTTCTGGTTCTTAGGTCCCCAGTCTCTCTTAGAGTCGATGAGTTCCCCCGTTCTCGCCGGGCTATAAAGGATGTGATCTATAGATTCCTCCGTAACTACATTTTTCAGTTGCGTCGCTTTCGCTAGCGACTGCATGACGAGCCCATCAGTAAACTCATTAAAGTCTCCTCCTACGATGATGCCATAGGAAGGATCCTCAGCATTGATGTGATCGGCAAGTTGACGGTGCTTAGAGCCTTGCCACTTTTCAGGGTCAGTGGGCTGCCTCTTATTATGAGCAAACCCTGGTAGGTGGAGTGAGTAGAGTGCGTATTTCTTGCCGTTAATTTTGGTCTCGACTCTCACGGCACTGGCACGCTTCCATCCGCTACCTTCGACCAGGTATTCTTCAGGTTTTGTAAGAGGGGTGCGGCTCAGAATTGATTTAAATTTGCCACCGTAATTACCGGTCATATCCCCCCAATCAGGAGCCTTGTGATTGGCTGACGAGACCGTGCCAACATGCACGTTTTTGAGACCGATCGCTTCGCCCAATCGTTGCGACCAATCTTTCACCCCTTTTTTTCCTCGATTCGCCTCGGGCACTTCGCTGAGCAAAAGGATATCCGGATTTAGAGGCTTTAGCTCCTCGGCCAGCCGCTCCGGAGTGACCCATTGCCCGCAAGCCACATTGTAGGCTATCACGCGGAGTTTGGTGGCTTCCTTAGCATCTACCATGCTGCCAAGCATGGGCAATATCAGCGCAAGGAAATAGGGATAGATTCGAGTTCTATGGTTCATTTTTTCGATAAAAGCCACTGACTGATCGTAGTCTGCCCTCACTGGCGCGCAATCGCATTCGCTTCATTACTAGTCGAAAGCGTATGGACGCTATTCAACAATATGGAGGATAAAAATTCGGAAATTCGAATGGACAGGTTATTTATTGTGCGGCATTCCTGCAAACTTTAGTCTTGTGGGAATAGGGAATATCGTCAGGTGACCTTCAGAGCCTTATTGCAGCCTGTTCCTTAGGGTATTTGCGACCCGGTAAAGTGTCGCATTTATACAAAAGGCGAGATTACCGAACCTATACGTTCAGTCTTTTTCGGGCAAAGATCTCACAATCAATCATACCGCTTATCACCGAGTTGCCTTATCTCTGTAGTCTCAACTGGGCCTCAGAGTTGGTGGCAGGTGCAATTTAGATCATGAAACAATTTATCATTTTATTAATCGCTCTTCTTCCCGGGCTGGCCCTTCCAGAAGATTCGCCTCCCAATTTCATCGTCATTCTCACTGACGATCAGGGCTGGGGCACGACCTCCGTTGCCTACGATCCCAAAGTCCCCGACTCCAAAAGCGACTTTCACCGAACCCCCCACATCGAACGTCTCGCCGCCGCCGGGATGCGATTCACTCAGGGCTACTCAGCGCATCCCAACTGCTCGCCCTCGCGTGCTGCGCTTCTCACCGGACGCAGCCCTGCAGCCCTTCATTTTACCGACATCTGCAATCGTAATGCCGGCGGCCTCTACGAAGGTAATCGCCTCCTGCCGCCTCAGCACATCAACGCTCTGCCGGAAGAAGAGCAGACCATCCCGGAGCTTCTGAAGGCGACTCACTCCGAATACATCGCTGCCCACTTTGGTAAATGGCATCTCAGTGGAGGTGGCCCCGAAGCCCACGGATTCGACGCAGGCGACGGCTCGACGGGCAATGCTGAGGGGGGCAAAAAGGACAACTTACCAAACGACCCCAAACGCTGCTACAGCATCACCGAGCGTGCCATTGACTGGATGAAGGAGCAGAGCGCCACCGAAAAACCGTTCTACCTCCAGGTTTCCCACTACGCAACTCACCTGCCTTTGCAGGCCCGGCCCGAAACCCTCTCGCGATTTGAGTCAGCAACCCCCGGCACCCGTCACGACAACGTTCCTTTCGCTGCCATGATCGCTGACATGGATGAATCCATCGGGCAACTCCTTGATGCACTTGCTGCTTCCGGAGTCGCGGACAACACCTATGTCATCTTCACGGCTGACAATGGCACGTTCCCCGTCGAGAGCCCCGGCAATATCAACGGCCCGCTCCGCGGCAGCAAAGCCACCATCTGGGAAGCTGGTGTTCGCGTCCCCTTCATCGTCACCGGCCCCGGCATTGAATCCAATTCGGTCTCCCGTCAGCCTGCCATCGGTTACGACATTCTCCCAACCATTTGCGAGCTCGCCGGAATCGAGACTTGGCCTGAAACGGTTGAAGGAGGCAGCCTCATCCCTGCGCTCTACCAGAAGGGCGACATCAGCCGAAGCCGCGACGAGCTCTACTTCCACTGGCCGCACTACCAGCACGGGAAAGAAAGCAAACCTGATTCCACTATTATCACCGGCGACTACAAGCTCCATTACTGGTGGGAAACCGGTGATATCCAGCTTTTTGATCTCTCCAAAGACCTGGCCGAAACCACCGATCTCGCCAAGTCGCAATCCGAGAAAGCGGCGTCCCTAAAGAAGAAGCTGTTCAGTTATCTCGAAGACATCGACGCTCAACTCCCCGCCGAGAATAAAGCCTACGACCCGGCCACCGACCCCGTTCTGATGAAGGAACAGAGCAAACGCCAAGGGCCGTCCAAGGAGAAAGGCCAACCCTCGGGCAAAGGAGTTAAAGGAAAAGCCAAAGTCTCAACCTCCCAGATTCACTCCCTCGACTGGTCTGAACTCGAAGGCGGCGCGGAGCTACCAGTATCGGCAGCTGAGAAGAGTGAGCAGCCTCTCTCTCCGGAAACCGAAATGGAAATCATGCGAGTTATGAACCTGGAGAACCGCATTCAGACGCTTCAGACGGTTCCCATAAAGATTACCGATAACGAGTTGGCAAGCCACTTTTCCGGAACGTGGATCTGCTTCACGACCATGAGACTGAATGGCCAGCTGGGCCGTGGGATCATGGAAATCCGACTCGAACAAGAGGGCAATGAACTGGTTGGAGAGGGGGGACAGCTCAAGCACCCCTTCGATCCGCCCGAGACCATTCGCCCGATCGGTAGCCGGTCGGCGTCGGTGAGCGATTTCGTCGGCCAGTTCAAGAAGTCACGACACAACATGGTCGTCCTTGAGCGGCGGAGAGTGGATGGTCCGACGTGGGCGACTTTTACCGCTGTCATGGCGGGTGATGGCCGGACGGCACGTGGCACGCTTGTCAATGGCGGCGGGAACTACGGCTTGATGTTCATGGTCAGGCGCGAATTCCTTTCAGACTTCCAGCATCTGCTCACCGAAGAAGGGCGTCAGGCAGAGGCGGCGTCTAGATTGATCGGGATTGAAAAACTCGAAGCTGCTTTGGATACAGAGATCATGGATGCGGCCCGCATCAGGTGGTGGAGGGCGGACAAGAACAAGGACGGCAAGTTACAGTATACAGAATTCCCACACCCGGACTGGGAGCGAGCCAATCGCAACAACGACGACGACGTCGACTGGGCCGAGGAGGTATCCGATCGCGTTCTCAGGAAGTTAGCCGAGGAGGGAGACTTTCTCGCCAAGCATGGCAACGACTCGAAAGAGCAATGGGCGTCGATTTATGCCTGGGGCGTTGCTCGCCCCGGTTTTGAACCGATCTTTCACTTCGTCGATTGGGATCGCGATGGAACGGTCACTGCGGCGGAATACACGGCCTTTGAGGAACTGTTAGGGGCTTACAACGATCCGTCCTTCCCGACGAAAAACCAAAAAGGACAAACCCGCGAAGACCTTCGGTCGAAGATAGGATCGGGGAAGAAATCAAAGGGCGTCACGAAGACCAAGCCCAACGCAGACCCGCACATTGTGAAAATGGAGGCTGCTTTCAGCGAAGCGAAGCTGGCCAAGGCGCGGGAGATGTGGGCCGCTCTCGATAAGAATCGCGACCACAGTTGGCAATACGATGAATTCCCACACCCGGATTGGAAGCGCGCCAATCGGGATGGTGATGACGGCTTGAGTTGGAAGGAAGAATTGGCGGACCAAATGCTCAGGTCACAATCGCGCACCTATCCAAAAGCACACGGATCGTCTTCACGGAAGAGCTGGGATTCACAGGAGGCGTGGATTAAGGACCGCACCGACTATGAGAACCTGTTTGTGTTCATCGACTGGGACAATAACGGCAAAATCACCGAAGCCGAATACGAGGTCTTCGACGTGCAGATCAAGTCCTACACGGACGGGTCCTATCCCAAGACGAATGAGCAGGGAGAATCCGGGATGGAGGTCTTCAAGAGATTGGCGGCTGAGGCCCCGAAAAAACCTGCGCCAAAAACGGCCCCGGCTCCAAAGACCTCGTGGGGTTCCAAGGAGGAATGGAACCGCGATAAACCGACGATGAAGTGGATCTTCCCATTCATCGACAAGAACAGCGACGACAAGATCGACAGTGATGAGTACCAGGAAATTCAGGAATACAAAAAGGAGCACAAAGATTGGCAGAATCAGGCTCGCAAGGAACTTGGATTGACCGCCCCGGTAACGAAATCTTTCACCATCGCAGTTTTGCCCGACACCCAGTTCTACTGTGACACCCGACTCAAGCTATCTGCCAAGTGGGGCAATGGGGACTTACGCCGCTACTTCTTTGCCCAAACGGAATGGGTCCGCGACAATCAGGAGCGACTGAATATCGCCTTTCTTGCCCACGAAGGAGATCTCGTGCAGGCGGACGCCCCGGAGGAATGGGCCATCGCCAGAGATGCCATGTCAATACTGGATGGGAAAGTGCCCTATATCATGTGCCTGGGAAACCATGACATGGGTTTTGAGGAGGCGGATAACAAATATGGCGGCAATATCGGCGTCAACCGGACCACGCATTTCAACACCTACTTTCCTCGTGAGAAATACGCGAAGCGACGCGAATTTGGCGGCACCTTCGATCCAGAGCGCCATGACAATTCCTGGTATCACTTCGAGGCATCAGGAATGAAATTCCTGATGGTTTCCCTCGAATGCAAACCGCGCGACGAAGTGCTGGCTTGGGCGAACGAGGTGGTCTCGGAGCACCCTGACCACCGTGTCATTGTCCTGACGCACGCCTATCTGAACCCGAAGAAATCAAGAAACACCTCAGGTGGAGTGAAGGCTAAAGGCAACACCGGCGAGCAGACCTGGCAGAAGTTCGTCAGCAAGCACGAGAACATCTTCATGGTTCTTTGCGGTCACCACACTGGAGAGGCCGTTCGCACCGACACCGGAGATCACGGCAACCAGGTTCACCAGATTCTGTGCGACTACCAGGGGATGCACAACGGCGGTGAATCCTGGCTGCGCTACATGACGTTCAAACCGGACGCGAACAAGATCAGCATTCACACCTATAACCCGGCCCTCGACCAATACATGGACCGCCCGTCCAGCCGGTTCGACCTAGACTATTCGATGGCTAGCGCGACCGCTCCGGAGTCGCCAGCAGCGGCAAATGGCTTTGAAAAAGAAACGATCAAAGCATTGGCGGATCGCGTCCGCGGACACGTGAATAGTCAGCCGCTAAGATTCCCCAATCAGCACTGGGTTCGAGG
>DCQY01000063.1 GCA_002323995.1 Akkermansiaceae bacterium UBA1506
CATGATCCGAAATGAGGCGCCAGACTACGGTCACGAATACGAACCATCAGCCTACGAAGTTTCGTGGGAGAGAATAGGTGGCATGGACCTCCGCGAGAAAATTATTCCCCAGCTTCTTCCAGACAACTTCATCAGCGCGATCTATGGCAAGTGGGACCTAGGCATGCACAAGCGCTTTCTCCCCACTTCGCGCGGCTTCGATGAATTCTATGGTATCGTCAACACCGGGGTCGACTACTACACTCATGAGCGATACGGAGTTCCAAGCATGTATCGCAACCTCGAACCCACCCAGGAAGACAAAGGCACCTACTGTACCTACCTGTTTGAAAGGGAGGCTCTAAAATTCCTCAAAGAATACGCTGGAAAGAAACCATTCTTTCTCTATGTGCCATTCAATGCCCCACACAATTCGTCAGCACTCGAACCCCACATTCGCACCAGCGTTCAGGCTCCGAAGAAATACCAGAACCTCTATCCGCAAGTGGCTGAAGAATACCGCGATATCGACAACTACAAGTATCACGAACGCTCTAGATTTTACGGCCCAACTAAAGTAGTGACTCCGAAAGCGAGAGAGCGCGACTACCGCGCAGCCATCACCTGCATGGATGAGTCTATCGGAAGAATGCTGGACGTTCTTGACCAAAGAGGCATTGCCGACAACACGATCGTGATCTTCTTCAGTGACAACGGCGGATCGGGCGGCGCTAACAACTATCCCCTCAAAGGCAGGAAAGGAACGACCTGGGATGGCGGTCTGCGGGTTCAATGCCTCGTGCGCTGGATTGCTGGGGAGGTCCCTGCTGGAGCGGTCAACAATGCTTTCCTCACCAGCCTCGAATTAGTTCCGAGTTTAGCTGCTGTTACAGGCAAGGCATTGCCAACCGACATCATCTTTGACGGTTACAACTGGTGGCCCACCCTGCGCGGTGAGATGGACTCCCCCAGAGATCGCATGTTTTGGAAACGCCGCAATCTGCTCGGCGCTCGCGTTGGAGACTGGAAATGGGTCGACATGGGGAACGGCCAGGGTGGGTTATTCAATCTGAGGGAAGACATCAGCGAATCACAGGACCTCTCAAAAACCCGCCCTGACAAGCTCACTGAACTCAAAGAAGCTTTTAACCAGTGGATGGCAGAGATGGAAGCAGCTGAACCAAGAGGGCCCTTCCGCGACTACTAGGCTCACTCACCCGCACCGGGAAGTTGGACCTCCTTGCAGCTCATTGGAACGTCGGAGAGCTCATTTTCTCGAAACGGAGAAATAACCTCTTCCCCTCCTGGCTGAATGGCGGAGGCCGCCCCGGACTTTTCCTCAAAGCTTAGTGCCGCCGTATTGGCCAGAGTTGAGGGGAAGAGGTCTCCTGATATTGTCAAAGGAGGAACTCCTGCCGGAAGATCGTCTTCATTAACGAATCGGGTACTACCGAGATAGGATTGATCAACAATGACCGAAGGTGTCACCAAAGTTGCTCTGTGATTTAACTGAGAGTTAAGCCAGTCAATACTGTCGAGCAACAAATCGTGCTGCGACGTCATTGCCATTTTGAATTCTGCGGGGCGCTCCGCGATTAGTTCATCAAGAAGAACCTTGGTATAATTGAGAGTGCTGAGTGCCTTCTCGAACTGATTGTTAAATCTTTCCGACTGTCCTTGCTCGAATGAAGAAATAAAATCGAGGTATTTCGCCATGATATCATGCTCGTTACCGACGAGCTTCTTCTTAACTCGAGGAATCTCGTTCTTGAGCCAGTCGAAACGGTAATTAACCATTTCTGGTTCGAAGTTGGGTGCACTTCTCATCAGGATTTTGAGCTGAAATTCTGCTTCAAGGTAGCTGCCAAGCGCTAGAGGCCATTGATCCGCATCGGCCAACTTCTCGCCAATCTGAACCCATCCGTAAACACGCACCCAGCGAGCATCAGGCCCTAGAACTTCCTCTGCCTCGACGACGCGGCTCGTGGCGCAAAGACAACACGCAACGCCAATCAATAATTTAGGAGCAGGAGGTATGCCTAACAGAATATCCATCGAACTAGCATAGTTATACCTCTACTTTTCGGATAATGAATCCCTTTTCCGCATGCCTTTCGCAACGTAACAAGCCGTCGAACACCGCCCTCGACCCTTCAAGGACCCCACACATGAAATAACTATTCAAACCCCTAAAAAAATCACTAGACCGCGCATTTACGCTTTTTCCTGCGTTGACGAGATTAACCTTTGGATTCAATCGTTCTTGATGCCAGATTTTCAAAAGACCGTCACTCGCCGCTCTGCTGTCAAAACCGTCGCGGGAGCGTCCGCTCTCACTGGTGTAGCTATTCCTCACGTGCACGCCCAGGCCAACGAGGAAGTGAAACTCGCTCTTATTGGCTGTGGTGGCCGAGGAACCGGAGCCGTTAAGAACGCTCTTTCTGTCTCGGGCACTTTAGGTCCTGTAAAGCTTTTCGCTATGGCCGACGTATTCGATGAGAACCTCAATCGCTCCCATGAGGTCTTAATGAAGGATCCCGTTTTGAGCGAGCATATCGAAGTCCCTCAAGAGCGTCAATTCATCGGCTTTGATGGATACCGCAAGGCCATGGATGCCATGAATCCCGGTGATATTGCGATTCTAACAACCCCGTGCGCTTTTCGGTGGCCGATGTTTGAATACGCCGTTGATCGCGGACTCCACGTTTTTATGGAAAAACCTGTCACCGCTGACGGCTATGCTTCTCGAAAAATTTTACAGATAAATGAGAAGGCTAAGGCTAAAGGACTCAAGGTAGGCATCGGACTGATGTGCCGCCACTGCAAATCGCGAAATGAACTAAAGAAGCGAATCGATGATGGCGAAATCGGCGACATTACCTTTCTGCGCTCATACCGGATGCAGGGGGCAATTGGCTCCTGCTTCACACCAAAAAACGATACGGGCATGAGCGAGCTCATGTATCAAATCAAGAACTTTCATAGCTTCCTCTGGCTTAGTGGCGGTTCATTCAGCGACTTCAATATTCATGGCATTGATGAAATGTGCATGATTAAGAATGCCTTCCCTATTGAAGCGAAAGCCGTTGGAGGCCGCCACTTTAAAACCATCGAACGCAATGGTGAGCACCTTGAAGCCGTTGACCAGAACTTCGACAGCTACGGTGTCGAGTATACATTTGCTGACGGGGCCAAGGCCATCTTTGAAGGTCGAAACATGCCCGGTTGCAATCAGGAGTTTGCCGCCTACGCACACGGCACCAAGGGCTCAGCTGTCATTTCTTCAGCCGGCCATGTCCCGGCGCGCTCCCGCCTTTACAAAGACCAAAATATCGACAGTAACTGGCGCGGTAAGCCTGACAATCTTCTATGGGCATTCCCAACGGGACCTCGCGGGGTCAACCTTGAAGGCAATCCTTACGACATCGAATGGGAAGTGCTTCTAGAAGCCATCCGTGAAAACAAGGAACATAACGAAGTCGAGCGCGGCATCGCTGCCAGCGTGACCACCTCAATGGGTCGCATGGCTGCACATACCGGACAGGTCATCACTTATGACCAGATGCTCAACCAGCCAAATCCTATGGCTCCCGAGATAAAGGACCTCACTCTCGATGGTAAATCGCCTCTGATGCCCGACGCTGACGGCCATTATCCGAAGCCCGAACCAGGTGTTCTCAAGGATCGAGAATATGCCTATGGCGACGATCTTACGGTGTAAGATCCGGATCACTAGTAGTCACAAATCCTGAAACACCTCTCAGGAATCGTTGCCTCTCCGACTCAAAAGGTTTAAGTATCTGACCTAACCTTGTTGATTTATTTGTAGCCGTCAGATGCCAATCATTTCCCAGGAAACGATCCAGAAGATCCTAGACGAGACTGATATCGTCGAGTTGATCGAAGGCTATTTCCCTCTCAAGAGGGCCGGCGTGAACCGAGTCGCGGTTTGTCCGTTTCACAACGAAAAGACCCCTAGCTTCAACGTCAATCCGACTCGCCAGATATTTCACTGCTTCGGATGCGGCGCCGGGGGTGACGCCATCAAGTTCATCATGATGTATGAAAACCTGTCTTTTCCTGAGGCAGCCAAGCGCCTTGCCGACCGCGCAGGAATCATGATCCAGGAGGAGGCCTACGATGCGCAGTACGAGGCCAAGATGAAAGGACGCCGGGAAGTCATGCGACTCCAGAAAGCTGCAGCAGACTGGTTTCATCGCATTCTTTTCAAACACCCGATTGCTCAACCCGGACGTGACTATCTAAAATCGCGAGGACTTGGGATGGATACCTCCCGAAGCTGGAAATTCGGATACGCACCCGGAGATCAACGCATGTTCTTCGACTGGGCTCGCGACGAAGGCTTTTCGATGCAACAACTCGTTGAAGGAGGGCTCGCCAAGTGGCGCGACGAAAATAACCCCAACCGCGGCGCTTACTCTTTTTTTCGGGACCGCCTCATGTTTCCGGTTAACAACGAGATGGGCGAGCCGATTGCCTTCAGCGGACGTCATGTTCTCCCGGATCAGAGCGGGGGCAAATATGTGAACACACCTGAAACAACCCTCTTCAATAAGGGGAAAGTCTTTTTCGGCTTCGATAAGACCAAGCGCCCCATCGTCCGCGAAGGAAAGGTGATTATCTTTGAAGGACAACTCGATCTGATCGCAGCCTACGAAAATGGGATTCAGAATGCGGTTGCCCCGCTAGGGACGGCTTTTACTCCCGATCATGCCCGTGTGCTCAAACGAAACGCGGATGAAGCAATTCTCTGTTTTGATTCTGATACAGCTGGTCTAAACGCTGCCAAGAAGGCGTTTCGAATCCTCGCCCCTTCGGGTATGTTAGTTAGGCTCGCACTCCTACCCCAGGGTGAGGATCCGGATTCCTTAATTCAAAAACACGGTCCTGACTCCCTGCGACAGATCTTGGAACATCCTCCCGAGTTTTTCGACTTTCAGATTGATCGACGAGGGTCCCAACTTAGTTCCGGAACGCTACGGGACCGTCTCAATTTTGCTAAAGATCTCGCCGAAGATATTTCATTAGTCGAGGATAAGATGCTTCAGGATTCTCTTATCAGTCGGGTAACCGTTCGACTAGGGGTGGGTGAGGAAGAAATCCGCAAACAAGTTCGTGACGCTGTCGCAAACCAGGAGCGCCTCGAAAGGAGTAGGCAACGCCGCGAGTCCACGAAACACCAGCGTGGCCCGAATCCCGATCAACGTCAAAATTTGGCACCCGGCTCAGCTTTAGCAACTCCTGTTGCACCAACCGTCATCAACAACCGGACCATTCGGCTCCTATGCAAGGCCTTACTGAGCGACACTCAAACCCGGAATTCTATCGCAGCCTCCCCTATTCCTATTTTTTTTGACAATATCGCAGAGACGGAATTGCTAACCACTATCTGGCGAGCCAATATGGACCCAGATAATCACGCCAGCGTTAACGCCTTTATTGCCACGCTACCACCTCAGGACCAGCAGTGCCTGAATGGGATTATGAACGAGGACAGCGCAACGATAAACACCGACCTGGCACAAGACTGCCTGAGGGCACTAAATCGCCAAAGTATACAGAATCAGATAGCTAGGACAAAGGCCCAAATGGGGAGCCACAACATACCATCATCAGAGTTGGAGAGGCTTGGCAAACAACTCCTTGACCTACGCGGACAACTAAACGACTGTTAACGGCCCCAATTCGGCGGGGCGCCTTCCCTTTTATTTCCTTCCTCCAGAGAGTCTCTAAGTATGGCAGCCGAAAAGAAAACAAAGCAAAAGCCGCCTACCAAGACTGCCAAGCCTGCTGCAACTCGTTCCAGCACTAGGACGGCGGCTAAAACTAAGCCCGCCCCTAAGAAAAAAAGCGTGAAGGCGACGGCGAAGAAAGCCACACCGGCTAAGAAGGTCGCTAAGGCGAAGAAAGCGGCTTCAGAAAAGGGCGCCAAAAACCCGTCTCAAGCGGTCAAACCCGCTCAAAGCCCTCTCGATTCGCCTGAATTCCAGCCGATCGTCCGCGACCTCATTCGTCTCGCAAAAGAGCAGGAATATCTCACTTTTGACGATATCAACGAGGCCCTTCCGGATACTCAAAGCGACCTCGAATTAATGGAGGAGCTAATTGAGCGCCTGCGAGGAATGAAGTTCCGGATCATCGACTCTGCTGAGGTCGACAATCTTAAGGCCGGCTCGGATGACGAAGAGGACGCTGCTCCAGCTAAAAAGCCAAGCGAAAAAGAGGGCCGTCTCGACATCCTCGATGATCCGGTTCGCATGTATCTGAAACAGATGGGGCAGGTTCCCCTTCTGACGCGAGAGCAAGAAGTAGAAATCTCTAAACGGATTGAGAAAGCAGAGACCGAAATACGCAAAATTTTGGCACAGTTTGGCTTCATCCCGGACGCCTATCTTAATATGGCGGACCGTCTCGAATCAGGTGAAGAAAGATTTGATCGTCTCATTGTAGATAAAAAGATCGAGAGTCGTGCCCGATACCTCAAAAACCTCAACAAACTTCGAGACCTCGTTTCAAATTTCAGGGACGAGTTGACAGATCTCTACTCCGAACTCAGAACAGCCAAGACCCCAGCCAAGACCAAGAAGCTTGAAGAGGCGTGGTCTAAAGCCCTATCGGCGCTCTCGCGTGGTTACAATCGGTTCTACTTCAAACAGAAAGTAACCGAAGACCTTGTTGCTCACACCGAGGAATGGGCGGCTCAATCGGAGAGCATTACCCGACAAGCCAAAAAGGCCAAAGACCGAAAAGCCAAAACAGAAGCAACCAAGGCACGCACCGCGTTTGAAAAGCAAGTCTGGATGGATCAGGGTCAATTCGACGATTTCACCGCCTCACTTCGTCAACGCGTCGAGGAAGCCCGCCAAGCCAAAGATGAAATGGTTGAGGCTAACCTTCGCCTCGTGATTTCGATAGCCAAGAAATACACCAACCGCGGGCTATCCTTTTTAGATTTGATCCAAGAGGGCAACATGGGCTTGATGAAAGCCGTCGAGAAGTTCGAATATCGCCGCGGTTACAAATTTTCCACCTATGCAACGTGGTGGATTCGCCAAGCCATCACACGTTCGATTGCTGACCAAGCTCGGACTATTCGGATTCCAGTGCATATGATCGAAACGATCAACAAACTCATGCGCGTTCAAAAGCAGCTCGTTCAGGAATACGGGCGCGAGCCGACTCCCGACGAGATCGCCGACGAGATTCACCTTCCCGTCGAACGGGTTCGAGCGGTGCTCAAGATGGCCCAGCAACCCATTTCCCTTCAGGCACCTGTTGGTGAAAGCGAAGAGACCAGCTTAGGAGACTTCATCGAAGACAAAGGAGCTGAGGATCCCAGTGATATGACTTCCATGTCCATGCTTAAGGATCGAATCAAGGACGTCCTGGACACCCTCACCCCGCGCGAGCGCGAAGTATTAGAGCAGCGTTTTGGTCTCATCGACGGCTACAGCCGCACCCTGGAGGAAGTCGGCAAGCAATTTCAGGTGACCCGTGAACGCATCCGCCAAATCGAGGCAAAGGCATTGCGAAAAATGCGTCACCCCACCAGAATTCGCCAACTCGAAGGCTTCATCGAAGCCCCCCCGATGTAATCTCTGTTTTTTTGAAACTCCCACAGATTTGCGGGGTTTTTCACTTTGAGATGGAAGATGGGAAAAGAGATGATCCAGTTTGGGTGCTTCTGAAGCACGCTAAGGGACCAAAGCCAAGTCCATTTTTCTCCCGCGACGTAGTGAGAGCGGTTCGGCTGATAAATGACACCCCAGCGGGTATCTTCGAAAGCCTTCTCTCCTTCTTCAGTAGGCGGCGGTGGCTCAGCACCACAGTGGCCGCAGTGGCCGCAGTCGCTCTCATCGCTTTTTTCCCTCAAGATGAACATGGAGTAATCAATCAACAAATCACCCAAGGAACGTCGATTGAATCTGACTTTTTTACTTTTGATCCCGTTTCGGAACTCGATGAAGTTGCTTACTTGGGGCAACTCGTTGCTGTAGCCGACCCAGAAGATCTCACTGATGAAGCTCTCGCTGATCTTTTCTTCTAAGCCCTGGGATCAGAACACCAATTTTCTACTACTTGAAATTAGGTAACAACACCTTTTATTCATTTGAATATGAACGTGTTATATTTTTTAAACCTCTGTTTTTCGTCAGTATCGGGTTGAATCCCTTCGAAGTCTACGGGTTCTCCATCCACCACCTACCACTGACCTCGTTCGCCTTGAAGTTCGATATTTGCGCCGGCAGCAAATCCCGTGAAAACTATTCTCATGGCCTGCCCTAGTAAGGATCCCGATCCACCCAACAGTCAAAATCCAGAGCCATAAGTTGATAGATTACTGAGTGACAATTTCAAATGGACAAGCGTGCTGTCAGACGAGATTGCTTTTCAAAAATAAATTCTCTCTCCCCCGCGGAAAAGGAAACTCATTCCTGCGCCATTGCCCGCCATATTGGGGAAACGAAGCAGTTTCGAGACTCCAAATGCGTTTTCACCTACTGCGCAATGCCTAGCGAGCCCGACCTATCCCAACTTTTTCGTGATAATGAAAACAAGATCTGGGGCTTTTCAAGAATTGGAAAAGACGCTCGAATCTCTTTTCACCACGTGCAATCGCCTGACGATTTAATTGAAGGTTCGTTTGGATTCCTTGAACCAGACCCTGAACGGTGCCCTCTCCTATCAGCTTCGAAGCCCGATCTCATTCTCGTTCCCGGAGTCGGGTTTGACCCAGGCAACCTTGCTCGTGTCGGCCGGGGCAAGGGTCACTACGACCGCTATCTCCAATCTGCCATTTTCAGCGAAACGGAGCGCAGCATCTTCGGGATATGTTTTTCAATCCAATGCACTAATCTGATACCAGATTCTCATGACATGCCCATGTCAGCGATCTACACTGAACTTGGCCGTGCCTAAGTTCAGTTGCACTGGGAAGAGCGCTCTTAGCAAATTTGTCTCCGCAATTGTGCGATATCGACAGAGGGACGCCTGATTGACAGTAGTCACCAATCATGGTCGATTCTGATTGTGAAATTGCTCCTCTGCCTCCTGACTCTGCTGATCGCTCATCTTTCTATGGCTGGCGACACACCGGTAAATCTGGCTTCTGAAAAAGCTTGGGCCAATTTCGAAGGCTGGGTCACTTCAGGCTCCATCGCAGGGAGTGCCAGCGAGAAAAAGTGGAAGTGGTACAAACCAGGCAAGCTGGTGATCCATAACACCGACAAAGCAACGGAAAATCCCAAAAACATTGTCAGCGCCATGGATTACGGCGATGTGGATCTGGAAATCGAATTCATGATCCCCAAAGCCTCGAATTCCGGTGTCTACTTCATGAATCGTTACGAGATTCAGATTCTCGATAGCTACGGAAAGCCAGACAAAAGCCTTTCTTCCGGTGATTGTGGTGGGATTTACCAAAGATGGGACGACTCCAAGCTCACAAACAACGAAAAAGGTTTTGAAGGGACCGCTCCGGCCACGAACGCGTCGGCTGCTCCCGGAGCATGGCAGAAATTTCAAGTCCAGTTTCGAGCACCGCGATTTGATACCAAAGGCAAAAAGACCGAAAACGCGCGATTTATTCGTGTGGTCCACAATGGTGTCACCATTCACGAAGATGTTGAAGTGACAGGCCCAACACGCGGTGGACAT
>DCQY01000036.1:0-63273 GCA_002323995.1 Akkermansiaceae bacterium UBA1506
TTGCTAGAAATGACAAAGTACTGTGGGCCACCGCTAACCATGCAGCAGATTGGGCAAATAGCTTCTCCATTCCTTCCCACCCCTGAGACGCCGCAAGAGCTGTGGAAGCTGCATTGTCTAATGGGAACACTGGGGAGTGGGGAATATATTTACAACGAATGATCGAACAACTGGAACGCGAGGCGGGATGGCCCGACCAACGATAAGATCGAACAAGACGTGGCTACCAACAGGCTGCCAGCCGCGAGTCGAAAGCGTCATGACNNACGTTCGCTCAAGAAAATGAAGCAGCACACTCAGACGATTATCGCTATCGGTCGGAGCTTCGATCCGGACGATGACCAGACGCTTGCCTTGGCACGGACGATACCTTGCACCTACTTCCAGAATCTCGCTGAGGGACGATTCAATGAGTTTGATTTCCTAGTGGATCTCCCATTCGGTGACGCATTCGATTTCATCAAGGGGATGGTAAGGTGTGAGGAACTCCGCATTTCGCCATATCCCGGTTCCACCTCTTTGGTCATTTGGGCGTTCAACGCGATTCGACGCCGTCCAATGGATGAATGGACGAAGATTGCGGTATGGATAGTCCAGAACCACGACAATCCATACTCCCCGTTCAATTTTAGGCGCACCCGTGACGACTGGGAGGTTGCCCTCCGTGAGTCAGACAATCCCATCGAGATTGCCACCCGAGCTGACGAGATCGAACAGTCATATCAAGCCAAGAAACATGCGACGGCCCACCGCCAGGCTGTGCGGGAACGCATCGACAAGCTCAACAAGGGGGAAGTTCCTGAATCAGCGGAAATCCGCCAACGAATGATCGAAGAACTGGAACGCGAGGCAGGATGGCCCGACCACCGATAAGAGCGAACTAGACATGGCTACCAACAGGCTAACCGCCGCGAGTCGAAAGCGTCATGACTATCTCAACCTCAACCTTTAAATCGACGGTGCGCTCCAGGTAGCCTGCGGTAGACCCTAGACGTTTTTGGGGATTTCCTTTTGGGGATTTCCCGGTAAAACTTCGAAATTTTAGAGGTGATTGCCTTGGAACTGGCGTGAATCCTGATACTGGATATCTTGCCAGTTCTTCTCACGCGATCACAGCACTTTGAGCGCTTCCACAACATCGGAATTCCAGACTTCGTCCGGCTCAGCCTTTCCGCTGGGGGCCACGGCGCTGGATGAAAACACCGTTAATTTTGCCGTCGCCTCCCAATATGGCACCACGGTCACGCTCTGCCTATTCACCGATCTTAAGAAACCCTGGCAGGAAACCCACCGCATTCCCCTGACCGCTTCCACCCGCGACGTCAATCACATCGCCGTGACTGGAATCCCTGCCGGCAGCACCTACGGCTATCGTGTCGATGGCACCTGGGATCCTGAAGCGGGCTACTACTTCAATGCCAACAAGCTGCTGATTGATCCCTACGCGAAATGCTTCGACGGCCCCTCACGGTATGTGCCGTCCATGAGAGGCACGACCCGCGATGGAAAACTCTCTACGAGCGACAGCGGCATGCATGCTCCTCGCGTCGTCGTCCCCGCGGTCGACCATTACGACTGGGAGGGCGACGCCCCTCTCGGCACTCCCATGGCGGAAACCGTCATCTCAGAGATGCATGTCAAGGGTGCTTCATATCTCAATCCGGCCATTCCGGAAGAGATTCGTGGTAGCTATGCCGCGCTCGCTCATCCTGCCAGCATTCGCTATTTCCAAGAGGTCGGGATCACCGCCGTGCAACTTCTCCCAGTACACCAACATCTTGATGATTCCTTTCTCCTCGAAAAAGGCCTCGTGAACTACTGGGGCTACAACACGATTGGCTTCTTTGCTCCTGAAGCCCGCTACGCCGCTACGGATGATCCGATAACTGAATTTCGGGATATGGTGAAAGCACTTCACCTCGCCGGTATCGAAGTCATTATAGATGTAGTCTACAATCACACTGGCGAAGCCGGTAGCAACGGGCCCACTTGCCTGTTCCGGGGTTTCAACAATCTCGACAGCTACCACACCGAATCACGCTCGCCAGGTAAGTATCGGGATTACACCGGCTGTGGTAATTCAGTCAACGTTTCCCACCCTCGGACCTTGCGGACGGTGATGGACAGCCTGCGCTATTGGGTCACGGAAATGCACGTTGATGGATTTCGTTTCGATCTAGCGGTAGAAATGGGACGCTCGCCGGATTCCTTCAAGCGACGCGCTGCCTTTTTCCAAGCAGTAGAACAGGATCCGGTTCTCTGCCAGACCAAGCTCATTGCCGAACCCTGGGACCTTGGTCCCGGCGGCTACCAGATCGGTAACTTCCCCAACAACTGGGGTGAGCTGAATGGAAAATTCCGGGACACAATTCGCCGATTCTGGCGCGGTGAAAATGTTCTTGGTGAGTTTGCTTCCCGTATCACTGGAAGTGAAAGCATTTTTGCTCACAATCATCGTGGCCCCGGATCGAGCATCAACATGATCACTTCGCACGATGGATTCACCTTGAACGATCTCGTGAGTTACAACCACAAACACAACCTCGCTAATGGCGAAAACAATCAAGACGGCGATTCTCACAACCTTTCCTGCAACCATGGAGCCGAAGGCCTCACGGATAATCCCGATATTATCGAACTGCGCCTGCGCCAGGTAAGAAACTTTCTCGCCACGATGATTTGTTCTCAGGGCGTCCCCTTTCTTCTTTTCGGCGACGAACGACTGCACACTCAGCATGGAAACAATAACACCTACTGTCAGGACAACGAACTGAGCTGGATCAGTTGGGACGATTCAGAGGAGGCCATCGAGATGAGAGAATTTGTGCAACGCCTAACCACCCTACGTCGCGAAAATAGTTCCCTGAATCGTGACTCATTTTTCACTGGCAAGGTGTGCCCGAGCAAGGGGATTCCAGATGTCTGCTGGATGCATCCAGATGGAACCACCATAAACAGGACAGATTGGAACAACAGTGAAGCCGGCGCGCTTGCCATGTTGATTCATCAGACTGAATCTCAAAAACCACTGCTTTTCTTCTTCAACGCGCGCGCAGAGGCAGTGGAATTCCATTTCTCAAAAGAGCCAGTCTGCGAATGGCAGTTGCTCATCGATACTCAGAACCCCAAGATCTCTGGCCATCAAGCCAACGATGGAGCCTCGGTGACCTTGATCAATCATTCCATGCAGATCTGGGAAGAAGCCTAGTTCACGATTTCACGTCGCGACGCTCGAAAACAAGCCAGCCAACTACAAACCCGGTCAGGCCAATCCCAAACAACCATCCAGTCTGCTCCCAGAATTGTGCCCACGGAACCTCCTGATACATCAGCAGCAGCCAGGCATCCATACGAGACGTGATAAAATACTCACGGTAAGGATCAATCGCGGGGAGCGGTATCGAGGAAAGGATCCGATCTCCTATCAAAACAGCCACAGTGACAATGGTCGCAGCAGCAGGCTTAATTCGGAAGCATCCTAACATAAATGCGATACCTGTCACTGGTAAGTAAACGACGGAGTATCCGATGATACCAATAAAGTAACGAACCATGCCCTCATCCCATTCGAACAAACTCACCCTTGGCAAGTCAGGACTCCAAACCATCATGGCACCTCCCCACCCCCGGCTCAGCACCCCAACCAACAAAGCTGAGGCCCCCACAAAAAGAAACAGGGCCGTCGTGTAAACCTGGCAGGACAGGAATTTGATCACAAGAAGACGAAATCTCGAAATCGGCCTTGCAAGGATAAGCCGGAGGTTTCCATCTTCTGTTTCTTTAGCTAGAATATCCCCCGCCACAAGAGCAACGAATACGAGGCCAAGCAACAACATCGTAAACGCCACAATAATGAACGCCAATGTTAGGGCAGAAAAATATTCATCCACACCACCCGCTACCCGCTCAATAAATTCCTCCATCCGATCAGCGCCACGGCCTACGGAGAAAAAGTAGAAGAACAACAGCTCCACCGCTAGGAACACACCAAACCCAATATAAGTCCGTTTTCTGGCAAAGAGTCGAAACAACTCCCATCCCAACTGGCTAAAGAACAGCTTCATTGGCTGCTCCCTTCTGAGCTTCCCTGACTGAACTTAAGGTAAAGCGCTTCAAGAGACTCTTCCTTCTCAGCAAATTTCGTTATCCGGGCTCCATCCGATACCAACCTTGAGAGTAGATCTGCCGCTGCTAGCTCTGAGGGAAATTGGAAAAATTCACCAGCCTTTTTCCCTCGCTGAGCCTTGATGCTTTCTCCGGTAACTTCCGGATTCTCCGACTCGATCACGAAATGGCTCCACCCCTTATTGATGCCACGCACTTTCCCTTCGTAGACCTTTATCCCTCGCTGCAATATCACCACCTCATCGCAGACCTGCTCAACCTCGCCAAGAAGGTGCGAGCTGAGAACAACAGTGAGGCCCAACTCTTCACGCAGAGTTAAGAGTTTCTCACGAAATTCGAAAATTCCCTCTGGATCTAGACCATCGGT
Organism: Akkermansiaceae bacterium UBA1506; assembly: GCA_002323995.1. Lineage (GTDB taxonomy): Bacteria > Verrucomicrobiota > Verrucomicrobiia > Verrucomicrobiales > DEV007 > Arctic95D-9. The sequence goes on from DCQY01000036.1 coordinate 4,493, forward strand.
CGGCTCATCAAGAATGAGAACTTCAGGCCGGGGTAAGAGTGCCTGAGCCAAGGCAAGACGCTGGCGCATCCCATGGCTGTATGTTCCGACACGGTCATGTATTCTCTCACCCAAGCCGACCCATTCGACGGTCTCCTCTAGGAGTTTTCGCTCAACCGCACCAGAGTAAGCCGTTAGAATCTTAAGATTATGCCATCCTGACAAATACTCATAGAAAGCCGGAGCTTCAAAGATTGCCCCCACCTTGCGGATGGCGCCATGCCGCTCCGTTAGAACCGGACATCCGCCGATGAATACCTCACCCGAGTCTGGATAGACCATTCCAAGCATCACTCCAAGAGCAGTGCTCTTACCAGCTCCATTGTGTCCCAGAAGACCACAGATGCTTCCCTTATCCACCTCAAAAGACACCCCATCTAAGGCCGCTGGACGCCCTCGATCAAATCGCTTGGAGACTTTTCGAAACGACAGCATATCACCTAACCCGATTCCAATTCCCTCAAAACCTAGTTTCTTCTCGTTCCAACAGTGAACTGCAGCTCCTTTTGAACGTGGCCATCCGCGTAGAGGATATTCACCCCGTCTCCAATGTGTTCATGGAAGTTCTCCTTATCTGACATAAGCGGGATCCCCCCGGCATCTTTAGTGATCCCGAGGAAGTTCATGTTACTGAGTCGCTGACCATTCATGAGGCTATTCCAAAAATAGCTCGTGCCGGTTTCTTCAAAAATTCCCCCGTGATCCGCTGGACACTTAAAATCTTGTTCATCACGAACGTAATCCGCGAGAACCGTATCCATCGCCGGATCATCCTGATCGCGACTTTCCCGAGCTGCTACCATCTCGGGAAACTGGTCTCCGTTATCGAAGAAATAACTGCTCAAGCTGATTCCCAGATTTTTCAACTTTGCTAGACACTGCGTCGAGGTGGCCGATTTTTTAATTCGGTCCGAGACTGGAACAATGATCGCGGCAATAATCCCGAGAATTGCTACCACCACGAGAATCTCAACCATCGTCAAACCATGGTCCCATCGTTTCCTGCGTCTCGTCATCACCGGCGCCCTCCCATTCGGCTCATGGCCCGCTGCATTTCCTCCATTAGGGGAGCGAGATCAATTTTAGTTTCGGCACTGGCCTCCGAGTAGTAGGCCTTGAAGCCTGCCTCGGCCATTTTGTCCACGAGCTCTGGATCCCCCTCTTCGAGACGTTCACTACGAGGCCGGCGATTGTCGTCACTCTGCATCTGGCGCAGGGCCCGCTCAACGATACGCTTTCTCTCGTCCCGCTCCATTTCATTGAAAGACTGCATCACCTGCTCGAAGGCTCGGCCAGCACGCTTCTCAAAGAAGTAGAGTTGCTCTTCCGGGCTGAGCTGTTCAAACAACTCTCGCCGGGGATCAACCTCCGTTTCCTCGCGCAGTTTATTAAGTTCTGAAGCTTCAAGTTGGTTAAGAAGTTGTGCGACCTCGCCGATTTTTTTAAGACGTTCCTCGGGATCCGTCACCTCAGCTAAAGAAAAATCGTTCAAATATCGATTTACCTTGCTCGCGGTCGGCTTCATCGAACCCGCTAATTTGACCACCCCGAAAACAGCTGCCCAAAGAATAACAAGGACGACCAGTCCACGAATCAACATTAGATTCCTTAAGTTCATTCCAATAAGCAGACGACCATCTTTACCGTTGAGTTACAACCGAGAACGCTTTGTCAGGCGATTCTTTAATTCGGCAACAGAATAGACTCGCGTTGCAATGACGGCGAATAAATAAAATATCACACCAAACACCACGAGCGCGCCCAGAAGAGCGACCCGAATCACAATGTTGCTTTCACTGAGAATCCATGGCTCTCCATGTTTTGTAAGAAACCATACCAGCACACCCATAATGGCGGAGGCGATAAGGATGCGGGTTACCCTGCCGGTGAAACGAGCCGTTACCTTGAGGAAACCCGCCTGGCGCAATCCAAACCAGAGCAGCAGTATATTAACCCAACCAGCCACTGAAGTCGCCAGCGCACAACCGGTAGGCCCAAGCCAAAGAAAGGCGGGGTACGCCAAAACCATATTAACGACAGCGGAAGCAATGGTGAAACGCATGGGAGTCTTCGTGTCCTCCCGAGCGAAATAGGCTGGCTGAAGAACTTTGGCGAGCACATATGTTGGCGTTCCCAGCGCGAAAGCGGCCAGCACCCGACCGGCTTCACTGGCTGCAGCGGCAGTGAATTCTCCATCAACAAAAAGCGCGTGCATGATCGGCACCGGAATGACAAGCATGGCCGCGGTTGCCGGCAGCACGAAGAGCAAAGCAAGCTCCATCCCTTGAGTCAAGGTGACCTGTGCTCCCTTCTCGTCCCCACCGCGCAGCTTACGGGTCATTTCGGGAAGCAGCACCGTTCCAAGAGCAATACCGAGCAGGCCTAGGGGGAGTTGGTTGATACGATCTGCATAAAAGATCAAAGCTACACCGCCCACCTGCAAGGACGCCACGGCCTGACCCACGATCAAGTTGAATTGCTGTACTCCGGCACTGACGAGTCCAGGTGCCATAAGGCGACCCAATTTCTTCATATCATCATCGATGACCGGCTTGCGAAAACGAAGCTTCACCCCTCGCCTAATGCAAGCCAACACGACCACGAGTAATTGGAGAAAACCACTCACGATTACTGACCAGCACAATACAGTGAGTGGCTCATCGGTTTGAGGAATCACTCCCACCAAGGTGATGATGAAGACAAGATTCAAGACGACGTAGGCAAAAGCTGGAGCCCCGAAAACCCGACGGCTGTTCAGCACTCCACTGAGGGCGGCCACGAGGCAAATAAAGACGAGGTATCCAATCGTGATTCTAGAAGCACTCACGGCAGGACCCAGACGCCCTCCCTCCACAAAACCAGGGCTCATCAACCGGATCAGCGGATCCATGAAGATGAACGCCAGCACAAACGTGATCATTAAGATCACGAACATCAACGAGATCGTCCTCTGAGCGAGGTCATCCGCAGCCTCCTTACCTTTCTCTTCGAGTCGACCGCTGTAAATCGGCACGAAAGCAGCATTAAACGCCCCTTCCCCAAAAATACGACGGAAGAGGTTCGGCAGGCGAAACGCTGCCACCCAGACGTCAGCAGTCGCCCCCGCACCGAGATACTTCGCAATAAGCACGTCTCGGGCAAACCCGAGAAGACGACTCACTAGCGTGAATCCACTGACCGTGAAAATGGAGCGAAACATGATGGTTAGAGTTTACGCTGCTCGGTCCGTCGCTTCTTTCAGGAAACTTACTCGCTCTCTTTATTCTCGGGAGCACCACTTTGGGAAGCTTTCAGAACAGGAACTGGCACTTCAGATTCTGCTTCGGGCATCTCCAATGATGGCCAAAAGACCGCCGGCGGTGCCAAATCATTGTTCCCGTCTTCAAACTTTCGTCCAATCTGCTCCATCGTCCGAATGGCTTTCACTGCATCCATGCCCTTCTCAATCTTTTCCGGGTCAAAAACGAGGCGCGTCAGGCGCATGCCGGCAAGTGGCGACAAGTCCCTTACCGGGGTTTCCCCGATATGGAGTCGTTGCAGAGCCGTGTTGGAGAATGGAGAGAGGTCGGTCACGTTGGTCTGGTGCAATGTCACGCTGACGAGCGGACTCTCCGACAGACCAGATACATCTTCTATCGGAGACCCCGTCAGCCACAGCATCTGCAAGGGCATGCCTTTAAGTGGATCAAGATTCTTCACCTGAGTGCGGACAAGGTTCATTTCAACAATAGGAAGGCCCTCGAGCGGCGCTAGATCGCTCACATCCGTGTCACTAAGATAGAGCTTGCGCAGAGTGATTGCCCCCTTGAGTGGAGAAAGATCGGTCACCCCGGTCTGCTCGACATAGAGTTCCACTAGCGGCATGCCCGAGAGCACGTTGATATCCGGAACGGCGCATCCAAGCAGATAGAGCGCCTGCAGTCGCATCCCGGAAAAGGGAGAAAGGTCAGTGACACCACAATTATCTAGAGCGATTGCCTGGACCTGCCCATTAGGGTCAATCTGGAATTGACCATTGCCGGTATAACCAGGGTTTGCAGCCCGGACAGCCTCGTGAAGTTTCACTTCACTCCAGATACGAGGGCGACCTGTGGGAGGGGGCTTGGACTCAGATTTTGCGTTCGGCGGCGTCTCGGCTGGCCCCGAATTAGCGGAGAGAGCACCTTCGTCTTCCTCGGAAAGATTGATGGTAACCTCCGTTGCGTCAGAAGCGGAAGGCTCACCGCAAGCAGTAAAAAACAGGGCGACCGAAGCCATCAGGCAAAGAAAGCGGGAATCCATCCCCGAGCCTCAACGCATCCAGCCTCTCAATCAAGCACCGTATTTTCTGCTCCGGAGATCTCCAGACCTCGCAAACAAAGGGGGAAGGCGGCCCGAATAGCGCTTCCGAAAAAAGTCCGCAAGACTTATGGAGCAAATGATCAGTCGGAACGCCTTAAGATGGTCGTCTCCCACGACAACGCGGTGATGTAAATACGATCACGGGAACCACGACCAAAAGTATGGAGTCTTTAATTTTCGAGATTCGGAGCATTCAATTCAAATCCAATCCCACCTTTGACATTTTCTGCGCCCACCTTTTACTGCGTCGCAGCAACACTTTTTATGACTAATTCTTCATCTCCTCTGGGCGTCGTATTCGATCTTGATGGCGTTTTAATCGACTCCCACGACCAGCATGAGGAGTCCTGGTTTGCCCTTGCCAGAGAAATCGGCAAGCCAATGACCAAAGAGCTGTTCAAGGAGTCTTTCGGAATGAGGAATGAAATGTGCATTCCTAACGTGTTCAAATGGACCCACAACAAAGCCGAAATCGCGGAACTCGGCGACCGAAAAGAGGAACTCTATCGTGAGCTCCTCAGATCACGTAATCTTGATCCTCTTCCAGGTGTCCTCGATCTTGTTGAGAATCTCAAACGATCTGGGATTCCCATATCACTCGGATCCTCCACTTCCCGCAAGAATATCGAAGTCTGTTTCCAATCTACCGGACTGGACTTATACTTCGGCCCTCATTACATCGGCGCCGAAGACGTTACCCGCGGCAAACCGAGTCCAGACGTTTTCCTCAAAGCTGCCGAAAAAATCGAAAGAGAACCGGCCAACTGTCTGGTCATCGAAGACGCTCACGTCGGCGTGGAAGCTGGACTCGCCGCCGGAATGAAAGTGATCGCGGTTACCACAACTCATCCCCAGGAAAGTCTCGCCAACACCGGTGCTCACCTCATTGTAGATTCTCTTGCCGTGGTAAATGCGGAGGTCATCTCAAGGATTATCGGCGGCTGATCCCAACCAGATGGCAGGCCAAACGGCTCCAGCTTGATAGGTTCGCTCATAGCTGCGCGAACTGGACTCAAAGACCAAGCCAAACGCTTCTTCCGCGTAGACCATACGGTAAGGTTTTCGCGTTAATAATAACCCTCTGACAGGCCTGTGTTGATTGCAGCGTCTGGAGCGGTCTTTTCCTCCGTGCCTTTAAGGTCACCTAATTCTTGAAAGCAGAAGAGGAACCCACCATTGCAATTTTGTGGGTTGTGATCCCATCGCTTACGTGTAGGGGTTGGAATCCTATCAACAAAAATGAGAGTCAAAGCTTTCCCCTCACTCGTGCCAAGCCCTGGTAATGCAGAGACCGTCGCCTCGGTGCCCTATGACGTGGTCAATACCGAAGAGGCCCGCGCCCTAGCCGGGGACAACGCGCATAGCTTTCTGCGCGTGGTCCGAGCCGAAATCGAGTTCCCGGCCGGAACTGACCCCTACGGCGACGAAATATACGCCAAGTCCAAGGAGAACCTCGATAAATTCCAGTCAGAAGGCATCCTCGTCCGTGAGCCCGAGCCCTGCGTTTATCTTTACCGCCAGGTCATGAATGGTCACTCCCAGATTGGGATCACCCTCGCCTGCCATATCGAGGATTATGAAAACGATATTATCCGGAAGCATGAAAAGACTCGTCCAGTCAAAGAAAACGACCGCACCAAGCTCACTGATGTCCTCAGCGCCAATACTGGCCCTGTTTTCCTGACCTATAAAGACGAGGCCGCTATCGATGCCTTTGTTGAAGACTGGATTGCCAACCATGAGCCAACCGTCGATTTCACAGATGACGTCGATGTGCAGCACACCGTCTGGCGGGTCACTGAATCGGAGAGTGGCCCGATTCTGAAATCGTTCCGCGATGTTCCCCTGTCCTACGTGGCAGATGGTCATCACCGCAGCGCCAGCGCCGCCCGCGTCGGTCGCGAGCGCCGTATGGCCAATCCGAATCACGACGGCAGCGAAAACTACAACTGGTTTCTTGCTGTGCTTTTCCCGGCCACCCAGCTCAAGGTGCTTTCCTACAACCGCGTCGTAAGGGATCTAAACGGTCTCTCAGCGGACAGTTTCCTCGAGAAATTGGCTGATAATTTCATTCTCGATTCTAATGGTAAGAAAACACCCGAGTCGACCGAATCCCTCTGCCTCTGCGTCAACAGCCAATGGCACGAGCTAAAATGGTCACCCGTCGAATCTGAGAGTCCAATCGATCGGCTCGACGTGGCCGTTCTTCAAGATCGCGTTCTAACTCCGATACTCGGTATCGGAGACCCCCGCACCGACGAAAGAATCGACTTCATTGGCGGAATTAGGGGCACCGAGGAACTCGAAAAGCGCGTCGAAAGCGGCGACTGGGCCGTGGCTTTCTCCATGTATCCCACCACCGTTCAACAGCTCATTGACATCGCCGATGCCGGCGAAATCATGCCACCCAAATCGACATGGTTTGAGCCCAAACTGCGTTCCGGACTCTTTATCTACACCCTAGATGATTAGTTAAAGGGGCTGAACCCCATCGCCTCAAAACGTCTAAAAAGGCCGGTAAATTAGTAACTCTAACTGGCAAAAGTTGACCAAAAAACGACGAATCAGGTCCCGGGAAACCCGCCTCCTTCGTTATTTTCCTCCATTTTTTTCAGCACAATCGACATGTCTTCAACTAAATCCCAGACATGTGAAGCGACCAAAATAGGGGCTTCAGCCTGCACTGCGAGAGCGATAGAATCGCTCGGACGGGCATCAATTTCGACAATTTTTCGCGCCTCCAGCTCATTTTCTGCCTCCACGATTAAGCGAGCATAATAGACCGTATCTGAGAAGTCGTTGATCACGACCCGGCTCACACGAGCGCCCAAAGCAATGAGCGCATTGCCGAACAAATCGTGAGTTTGTGGGCGAGGCTTTGGAGTGCCTTGGAGAAACATATTAATAGCTGATCCCACAGCGTGATCCACGTAAATAACGAAGACCTTTTCTTCGTTCCCGAGAAACACGGCAGACCCTGCGCTGGTAGCCAGCACATTCTTCACTTCTACTTCGACAACCGACTTATCCATCGCTTCTTAGACCCCTACTATCGCGAGCGATGCCTCGCTTGGCAAACGACGACTTTACCAACGCTTCGCTCTGGAAACTTCACTCCGGGATTGGTGCTCGGTTTTGCTCGGCGAGAAAGGCCCGATGTTCAGCTGAAACTCTAATGTACTTTTCAGCCCATCCTTTGATACTATTTTGTTCGTTGATACTCAATGACTTAACTATTTTTCCAGGGGTTCCTACAACCAGTGATCCCGGAGGCACCTCCACTCCACGGGTAACAACCGTTCCAGCTGCGACAATGCTGCGAGTTCCAATCCGCGCACCATCCATCACGATCGCTCCCATACCAATAAGGACCTCGTCCTCCACCTCGCAGGCGTGTAGCAATGCCTTGTGACCAACCGTGACATACTCACCGATCCTGGTGCCGAGATCACTCGCCAAGTGGATTACCGTGCCGTCTTGAATGTTGCTGCCCTTACCCACTTGGATGGCCTCGATATCACCTCGCAAAACACACCCATACCAGACGCTAGAAAACTCCTCCAACGTCACGTTGCCTAAGACGTTCGCTCCAGGCGCAACGAAAGCCGTTGTGTGTATGTTAGTTCGATCACGGAGGTGGGTGCAGATAGTTTTGGAGCTCATGAGAAAGCTTGATATTACAACTAAAAGAGACAGAGAACCTAAAAATTAAACTTGCTAAACTAATTTTTACTTCTTAGTAAAGGGGTGATAAGAAGCTAGAACCGTTGACCTGCGGGTGTTTCAGGCTGATTCCCCCGCGAAAAACGGCTTTATTATTCGTTTGACCCAAACTACCAAAATTACGATGAACAAGGGAGAACTCATTGAAGCAGTACAATCCACCCTCGGCGAAGACACTTCCAAGAAGGACGCCGAAGCAGCAGTAAAAGCTGTGCTCGAAAACATCGCCTCTGGCGTTAAAAAAGACGGTAGCGTTCAGCTGCTCGGCTTCGGCACTTTCGAAGTCCGCAATCGCTCCGCTCGCACCGGCCGCAACCCGAAGACTGGCGAAACTATCCAAATCGCCGCTTCGAAGACGGTTGGTTTCAAGCCTTCCTCCGCTCTTAAAAATTCTTTATAAGAACGGAATTAGGATAACCCCCAATAATTATCACTTCAAAAGCGCGGCAGGAAACTGCCGCGTTTTTTTTTGACCTTCGCGATCAATCATCGGACCGGTCATCCATCCGCTCAGGGACTGCTTCGCACTTTTCCTGCCATCCCGGAAAATTCCATTGGTTCGGAAACCCGGCGCATTGATCCGGCTTCACTTCCTGAATTCGGCAATCAATTCCCTCGAGGAACTCGCAGGCTCCATCTGGTTGTTCTCGCAACGTAAGGCCACCCCGGTTTAGCCGCAGGTCAGTGTGCTTTGCGACGAAGTCATAAACACTCATCTCGAGGAAATCAGCAATGCGATTCACCTCTCGGTCGGTCAAGGGCACCTCTCCAGGCCACTGACAGCAGTTGGAGCATCGTTGGCAACGGTAAAACACGCCTCTCTCCATGTTGTAGACACTCACGGAAGGAATGATGTCTCAATCCATAGAAAAGTCAGGAGTTTATTTTCGGCCGTCGATGTTACTATGTTCTTCCAAACCGGTGAGTCCGGAGGTGGCAGTGATACTCGGATCGCGAAGGACGTTAATGAAAATGCCACAATTCTGATAAAGCCCGCAAAATCGAGTTCACGTCCCTACCCTAGGCCAGTGAACAGACTGATCAGGCGATGAACGTCCCCGTTTGACAACAACGACCTCATGGCCTTTGGATCAAGCCGGCCTTGGCTCAGAATCTGTGGTGGACGTGGCCGCATTCGTGCCCGAGACTTAATGGCTGCATAATTTTCGTCCATGCGGAGGCTTACTGGCTCCTCCCACGCTCAGACAAAATTCCGACCAACGTGACCAGGTAGGCAATATGAATTCAAAACCCAAACCTAAGTTCCGACCCTTTCGATGGCTTCGGACACTCAACTAGTCACGTGCTCCGCCGCCCTCCAATTATTTGCCCTGAAATTTCAGGGTTGCCCCTACCGTTTAGATACAACGGTCCGAAACCCTTTAACCATTCTGTAAAAAAATCATGTTCAGTAAGATTCGTAAGTTTTTAGGTCCCAAGAAATTAGCCGAAGGAAATAAAATTGTCGTTAACTGTGAGAAACTCGAAACCCGCGTCGCCCTGCTGGAAAACGGCTCACTTGAGGAATACACCGTAGAGCGCTCCAACGACGAGAACATTGTCGGCTCTATTTTTAAGGGGATCGTCCGAAATATCGAACCAGGTCTCAACGCGATGTTCGTTGATATCGGCCTCGAAAAAAATGCCTTCCTCCACTTCTGGGACGCGATTCCCGAAGCTCTCGACTCGAGCCTCGAAGAAATTCAGAGGAATGGAGGGAAGAACCGCAGCAAGTCACAGCAAGGTGGCGGTGGCAAAGGGAAAGGCCGTCATAAGAAAAAGCGGATCCAGTCCAAAGATATCCCCAACCTCTACCCAGTCGGTTCTGAGGTGCTTGTCCAAGTGACCAAGGGACCGATCGGAACAAAGGGCCCCCGAATCACCACCAACATTTCTCTGCCAGGCCGCTATATGGTTCTGATGCCGCGCAACGACCAACTCGGCATCTCACGCAAGATCGACGACCCCAAGGAACGCGCACGTCTTCGCAAGATCATGAGCGAAAAACTGACCATTCCAGACAAAATGGGGGTAATTCTTCGCACCGTCTCTGCCGGTCAGAAAGTTCGCTACTTCGTCCGTGATCTCGCCATCCTGCTCGATCAGTGGGATGAGATCGAGGAAGAGGCCGCTAACAGCAAGGCACCCGCCTGCGTTTTCCGCGAGCCCGATCTCATTGAGCGAACCGTCCGTGATTTCCTTACTGATGAAATCGACGAAGTCCTTTGCGACGATTCTGAAGCGGCTGAGAGGATGAAAGAGCTCATCGGTATCATTTCACGTCGTTCCAAAAAGCGAATCCAATTCTTCGAGACGCCTGTTCCAATTTTTGAAAAGCTGGGTATTCAGCGCCAGATCGACGACGCTTTCTTCCGTCAAGTTTGGCTACCCAGCGGCGGCTACCTCGTCATTGACGAAACCGAAGCACTCATCGCTATCGACGTAAATACCGGCCGTGCCAAGAATCAGGACAAAATGATCCTGCAAACTAATCTGGAAGCTGCCGAAGCAGTCGCCCGCCAGTTACGTCTCCGCAACATCGGCGGTCTTGTTGTGATCGACTTCATCGACATGAGGGCTCGCCGTGATCAAATGGCTGTCTACAAGGTGATGCGCGAGCGTCTCAAGAAAGACAAGGCAAAAACCCAAGTCACTCAGATTTCGCAGCTCGGTCTGATGGAAATGACGCGCCAGCGCCTCCACGAAAGTCTCAATATCACGATCAATGAACCCTGCCACTACTGTCAGGGGCGTGGCATGATAAAGAGCGCCGAATCCATGAGCGTGGAATTGCAGCGAAAACTCAAAGGCATTCTTGCCAAGAACGAGAACCAGAAAGAACTCATCGTAATCGTTCACCCAGACGTGATGGAGCGGCTTCGGACTCACGACGGCGAACTATTCGTGGAACTTGAGCGTCGCTACAACGCCCGACTCACATTCCGCAGCGATGCAACCTACTATCGCGAGCAAGTCGTCGTCGCCGACGCGAGAACGCAGAAAGAAATTCGAGATTAATGTTTCTTTGACTCGGCCACGATGAAGATGCTAGGCACAAATGTGTCTGGGACCTTTACTCTGGCGCCTCTTTTCTCAAGCCGTCTGGCAAACGGACTTCTTTGATCAGTCAAGCAAAGTCAACAACGCCTGTCTCAATAATCATCAACTGATCTTTGAAGTGCTGAAAGACCTCCGTCCCGTTAGGATTCGCTTGGTCTCTGCCAGCGGCCGAGCCTGATCGGGTTAACCGGCAATTCTTCAAAACTCACGGCGAGCGCTTTCTTTCTGCCCCGAGCTGCAGCCGACCCGACATCCCAGAACTGGTCGGGATTCCCCTCCACGCCCGAAGCGAGGAGAAATAATTGACTAGATATCCCGCAAACTTCGTCAGTCTTATGAAGAATCGTTGCATCCTATATGTATCTTCAACCCCCTCCTATCATGAATACTCGAGCTTACACGGCGCTGCTCATTACTTCTTTTTTCTTCCTCCCTGCCTTGCAAGCGCAACTCCGACGCCCCGGCGTGCTAACAATTAAAAAAGAGGACCGAAAGTCCAGCCGACTAGTCAAAGAAGACGGAGCGATTTATCTCGAGGGTTTGGTCGTCAATGAGGTAGTCGTTCGAATTTCCACTGCTACGCCAGCTTACTCGACGCTCGCCGCCGACCGATGGCTTGGAACCTTGCTCCCCAACCAAAACGCAGTCCTTTTGGCCGTTAGCGAAAAAGCTTACCGAGTCCGTGCCAGAGCCAAGCAAGGCCAAATCGCTGGCTGGATCAGCAAAGGGGCTGTTGATGGACTACATGAGAACTTCGAAGTCACTCTCCACGCATTTTACGATCGCCACGTGGAGGTCAAGGAACTGATCGACAACCATCAGGTCGCTCTTGGTATGACACTCAACGAAGTCATCGCGTCAATTGGCCCCCCCGACAAGCGCAGTTCCAAGGTCACTCAAGAAGGGCGCAACGATACTCTTGAGTTCATTGCCTATGAGAAGGTTCCCCGAACCGTTCTCGTTTATGACTCTTTTGGCGTTCCTTACAACACCACTACCTACGTGGAAGTGGAGTCCGGCCGAGTCACCGTCGAACTTGAAAATAACACCGTCGTTACGATTGAGGATTCAGAAGGTGTCGACCTCGGCCGGAATGGCGGCACCTTAGCGGTTGTGCCACCTCCGGTGTTCTTGTTCTAAAACGCAGCCGCAGTTTGGCCCATCTTGCGCTAGATCTGCCCAAAAGGCCAAGTTTTGGAAAAAAAACCGTATTTCCGCGCGTAACGGTTTTGACAATGTGCTGCAAGTGTTTCTCCTTGCTGCGCAGCTACAATCTGTGATTCGATCTCAGATCCAAAACCCAACTGAATTCATCACTAGGCACAAAAGACTATGGCACACGAACTACCCGAACTACCCTACGCCCAAGAAGCTCTCGAACCTCATATCGACTCGGCTACTATGGGCATTCACCACGGAAAGCACCATGCGACCTACATCGCTAATCTCAACAATGCGTTGGATGGCAATGCTGAACTTGAAGCCAAATCAATCGAAGATCTCATTTCGGATCTCGAATCCGTTCCCGAAGGAATTCGCGGAGCCGTCCGCAATAATGGGGGCGGCCACGCCAACCACTCCCTTTTCTGGTCGAGCATGAGCCCTAGCGGCGGCGGCGCTCCCTCCGGAGAACTTGCCACCGCTATCGATGCGGCATTTGGCTCTCTCGACGAATTCAAAGCAGCATTCAAAGCAGCGGCCCTGACACGCTTCGGTTCAGGCTGGGCTTGGCTTGTGAAAAAGGATGACGGCACTGTTGCTGTGACCAGCACCCCAAACCAGGACAACCCGGTGATGGGCGCAGCTGCGGATTGCGATGGCAGCCAACCACTGCTCGGCCTCGACGTCTGGGAACATGCTTACTACCTTAACTACCAGAACCGACGTCCTGATTACATCGACGCATTCTGGAATGTAGTAGACTGGGAAGCTGTGGCAGCACGTTTCGCAGGCTGATCCGCTTCATACACCAAAGTTGAGGGGCGAATCCATTCGGATTCGCCCCTTTTTTCGAGCATCTTCTCAAGATTCAGGGCGTCGCATCCAAATTCGATTAACTTTCAGCATATTTTTATATTCAACAATTTCGAAACGATTTATTACTCACTTGGCAACGATTTCGCTATTTATTGAACGGAAAAAAAGAAAATGAGTAAATTTGTCAAATTAGTCTTGAACGACCACTACATATTGTGCATTTTGATTTTTGCGCACCCAGATATAGTGTTTGTGACGTAACTAGAGTGCGCTATGTGAATTGTCTTCTTTCCAGATAACCGCCTGTTTTAACGCTAGTCATTAAAACTCTGGAAATTAGAAACTTTACATTGCTTAGAGAGTTAATTCTCTCACCGATACCGCAAATAACCCGTAATTCCGAACCTCAATACCTATCCGACACAATATGGAAAAAAGCTTCAAAATAGGAGATCGTAACTTCGTCCTTGATCAAGAAAAAGCAGAAGAAGCCTTCTCTGCCAAAAGAATTATCAACGGACGACAAACCGAAGCTTTCAATCTCTTGCCCCTCAAATACACCTGGGCCTACGACCTTTATGGTAAAATGAAGGCCAATCACTGGGAGCCCGAAGACATTCAGATGCAGAAGGACATTGAGCAGTGGCAAGGCAATGATCTTTCTGACAGCGAGCGTTGGATTATCCGAATGGGTATTGGTTATTTTTCCGCTGCCGAGGGGATTGTGGGCGACAATGTTCTCCATGTTATTCGCGAAAAAGTGACAGCACCCGAACTCAAGCTAGTTCTTGGTCGGCACGCTCACGAAGAGAACATCCATGCCGATAGCCTTCTCTACATGATTTCTTCTCTTGGAATCAATCCGCATGAATGCGAAGCGATGTTTGAGCAGATCCCTACAATTAAGAAGAAGAACGAGTTCATCACCAATATTTCTCATAATGTTCGTCGCGAAATGGATCTAACGGACCCAGAGAACAAAAAGCTTTTTGCCAAGAATGTGTTTTTATTCGGCCAGTGCATGGAAGGCACCCAATTCTATGGGTTATTTGGCATGATCCTGAGCCTCTATCGTCAGAATAAGTTTCCCGGTATCGGCCAGATGTTTCGCTACACCTTGCGAGATGAATCCAACCACATCGAGTTGCTCCGCAATCTCTTCATGGATTTGATCAGCGAGAACATGGAAATTTGGACCGAAGAATTCAAAGATGAGCTTGTTGACACCATGAGACAGGCAATCGTGTTGGAGAAGGAATTCATCAATGATTGTCTCCCCGTCAGCCAAGTTGGTCTCAACGCCGATGAATTCTGCCAATACATTGATTTCATCGCGGATCGCCGGCTCGAGGGAGTTGGACTTAATCCTCTAAACCCCGGCGTGCAAAATCCTTTCCCATGGCTCGCCGAGACAATGGATATTAAGAAGGAAGCCAACTTCTTTGAACAACGTGTCACGGAATATCAGAAAGCCTCTGCCCTTTCTGCCGTCGACGACGACGAACTTTAGTATCCAATTTGCGACACGGGTAGGTTTCATCCCTACCTGTGTTGTGCCCACGAACCAACACTTACAGTGACAACTTCCCGTTCCATCTTCCCCACGCCTAACCGCTAACCGCACATTCCCATCCGCACATGATAACCCGCAATTTTATCGAACAAGATATTGAGCTCCAGCGCGCTGCAGAAACGCCAGAAGACATGAAACCTCGCTTCAACTGGGGTGAAATGGCGAAAGCACCTGAGCTTCCTTCATCACGGATTCATATTGAAGCGGGTAACGGACAGGAAGAACTCAGCGTTGAGCAGATTGCTGAGACGGTGGGGAAAGCAGTCACTGACCTGGCGCTTTCGAGAAAACAGGACGATATCTTCAATGAATCCAACCAGCAGCTTGTATCCAATATTGTAGCTTCAGTTTCGGAAATGCTTCACGCTAAGGTTAGCGGCGAAGAAACCGAAGCTCCGGTGCTTCTCTCTGGTCAGGAACTCACCTCCATTATTGAGCAAGCCCTCGTTCGCCAGAATGCTCACGACGTGGCTAAAAGCCTTCTCATTCGTCGTAAGAAAACTGAGCCCGAACTCAATCTCACCTCAACTACCGAGAAGCCGGTTTGCAAAGTGATCCGCCGCAATGGGGAAGTCGTGGCGTGGTTGCCCCATAAGATCGAAGTCGCCGTTCGAAGCGCTTTTCTCTCTCAAGGCATGGACTCTTCTCCGGCCAAGGAAGTCGCCGAGGCCTTAACCGACCGCCTCGCTCATAGCGGTCAGGAATTTATTCGTATCGAGGAACTCCAGGACTGTGTTCAGGAGGAACTGATGCGTCAAGGCCACTTCAAGGTCGCCGAAGCCTACATACTCTACCGTGCCCACCGCGCCGCCGAGCGTGCCGTCGACGAAGAGGAGCGGACGCTCGAACTAGAGTCTACCCAAGAATCGATGATTGTGGTCAACCGTGCCGATGGATCCAGCGATCTCTGGGACGGCCTCGACCTGCGTAAACGTATCGATTTCGCCATGACAGGCCTCGACCTCTGTCTCGATGCAGAGGAGATCGAGCAGGAACTTCGCCGGGCTTTCTTCAACGAGATGAGCGAAGATGATCTAAAAAAGACCGTCATTCTTAATGCCAAAAGCCTCATCGAAAAGGATGGAGATTTTGCCAAGTTTGCGGGCCGCATTCTTCTCACTTACATCTACGAGGAAGTTCTTGATTGGGACATCATTCGCGACGGCGTCCGCTCTCTCGGAGAGTTTCATCGTCGTGCCTTCAAACAAAATTTAGTTCGCGGCACCGAGATAGAACGCATCCACCCACGATTACTGGAATATAACCTCGATCGTCTTGCCGACGCAGTGAATCCGACTGCAGACCTTGACTTTGACTACCTAGGTATCCAGACCCTTTACGACCGATACCTCATCGTCGATAAGACCGCTGAGCAACACCGCCGTCTTGAAACGCCTCAACTATTTTGGATGCGCGTTTCCATGGGGCTGATGATCGATGAAAAGAACGATCGCGAAAACCGTATTGTTGACCTTTACCGCCTCTATTCGAGCCGTCGTTTCTGTTCTTCCACGCCAACTCTTTTCAACTCGGGCACCCTGCACAGCCAACTTTCATCCTGTTACCTCTACAAGGTTGACGACAGCATCGAGTCCATTATGCAGCGAGGTATCGCTGACAACGCCTACCTTTCCAAGTGGGCGGGTGGCCTCGGAGGCTCATGGACTTCGGTTCGTGGAACGGGCAGCTATATTAAAGGTACCAACGGTGAAAGCCAGGGCGTGATCCCCTTCCTCAAGCTCCACAACGACCAACTCGTCGCGGTGAACCAAGGCGGCAAGCGCCGTGGCTCCGGTTGTGCCTACCTTGAATCCTGGCATAATGATATCGACGACTTCCTTGAGTTGCGCAAAAACACGGGCGATGAACGTCGACGTGCTCACGACATGAATACCGCAAACTGGATTCCGGATCTGTTCATGAAGCGCATGGAAGCTCGCGGCAACTGGACTCTCTTCCGTGCCAACGAGGCAGCAGACCTTCACGATCTCTATGGCAAAGCTTTCGAGGAACGCTACGAGCAATACGAAGCTGAAGTCCGTGAAGGAAAGATGTATGGCAAAGAAATCCCGGCGATCGACCTGTGGAAGCGCATGCTGAAAATGATCTTTGAGACCGGTCACCCGTGGATCACCTTTAAGGATCCATGCAACGTTCGCAGCCCTCAAGACCACACAGGTGTCATCCATAGCTCTAACCTCTGTACCGAGATTACCTTGAACACGTCGCACGACGAGACCGCCGTGTGCAACCTTGGTTCCGTGGTGCTCGACTCTCACCTCACCGACGAAGGCGAGCTCGACCTGACCAAGCTCAAGGAAACTGTTTCCACAGCTGTCCGCGCACTGGACAACGTCATCGACATCAATTTCTACCCTACCGACTCCGCTGCCAACGCAAACCAACGCCATCGGCCAGTAGGCCTCGGTGTTATGGGTCTCCAAAATGCGCTCTTCCTCCGCAACACATCCTTCGCCAGCGAAGCAGCCGTCGACTTCAACGACGAGTTCATGGAGGCTATCGCTTATTTTGCCTACGAAGCTTCCAGCGACCTAGCCGCAGAGCGGGGCAGTTACTCTACCTACGAAGGTTCCAAGTGGAGTCGAGGTGTCATGCCACACGATACCGTCGACATGCTTGAGGAGCAACGCGGTGAGCCAATTGATGTCACCCGCGGTGGTAAAATGGACTGGGACGCTCTACGCGAAAAGATCCAGAAGCAGGGTATGCGCAACTCCAACGTTCTTGCCATTGCTCCGACGGCAACGATTTCTAACATTATGGGGAGCACCCCATGCATTGAGCCGACCTTTAAAAATCTCTTCGTAAAAGGCAACCTTTCCGGAGACTTCATCGTGCTGAATCAACACCTCGTTCGCGATCTCAAAGAACTCAATCTCTGGGGTGAAGAAATGGTCGATCGTCTCAAATATTACGACGGAGAACTCACCGATATCGACGAGATCCCCCAACACCTCAAAGAGAAGTATGCCACAGCATTCTCCATAGACTTCACTTGGTTCATTGACGCGGCTGCCAGGCGCCAAAAGTGGATCGACCAGTCTCAATCTGTGAATCTCTTCCTGGCCACCCCGGACATGAAGACGCTGTCCCACATGTATCGTGCGGCCTGGCGAAAAGGGCTCAAAACGACTTACTACCTGCGCACTTTACAGGCTTCCAACATTGAAAAAGCCACCACCAAGTTGAAAAAAGAAGTCCGTATTGGAACTGAAGAACCAAAGAAAGAATACACCGAGGCCGAAAAGGAGGCTTGCTCGCTCGAAGCTCTCATGAACGGGGAGGAATGCGAAGCCTGCCAGTAGGAGAAAGAATTACCACTCAAAACAAAAAAAGAGCGGCTCGAATGAGCCGCTTTTTTTTTGGGACAGACAAGCAGTTAGACTGTTGGAAAGTAATCCTCAACGGTTATAACCTTCTTACTATAATTGCGACAGCGAACCTTCTGACATAAGTGAAAGGTCGTGGCTCCAGCGGAATCACGATTTAGGCGGGCAACCTTTCGAGATGGCGCCGAGTAAGCGTCTCCATCCCCTCAAGCCAACGGGGGTGTTCATTGACGCACGGCACGAGGGTCAAATCCTCCCCGCCTGCCTCAACAAAGTCTTCCTTCGCCCGCATGCCGATTTCCTCGATCGTCTCAAGACAGTCAGCAACGAAAGCAGGGCATACCACGAGCAGTTTTTTTACTCCCTTACCAGCTAGCTCTTTGACCGTAAAGTCAGTGTAGGGTTTTAACCATGGATCTCGGCCGAGACGTGACTGGAACGAAACAGAATGCTTCTCAGCGGGCACACCAACTTTTTCGACAAATGCCTCCACCGTTTTGTAACACTGGGACCGGTAGCAGGTTTTATGTGCCGGGTGAGTTCCCTCGCAGCAGTTCTCGCATGAAAGGCAATGCTCACCGGTCGGGTCTGACTTCCTTAGGTGACGCTCTGGCAGTCCGTGGAAACTGAAAAGAATATGATCGTAACCCTCACTTAGATAACCTGCCGAGGAGGCTACCATAGCATCGACAAACTCATCGTCGTCATAGAAAGGAGGCACGACCTCCAATTCAACTTGTGGAGCTTTTTTGGCCAACACGTTCTGAGCTTTTACGAGGGCGCTCTCGTAACTCGACATTGCGTAGTGAGGAAAGAGAGGAAGTATGACGAGCTGCTCAACCCCCTCAGCAAGCAGCTTATCAACTGCGTTTTCGATTGAGGGGTTCTGGTAACGCATCGCCAACTCCACTGGAATATCTTCAAGCTGCTTCTCCAGTGCATCAGCCTGATGCTGGCTTGTGACGATCAGAGGTGAACCCTCAGGAAGCCAGACTTCGCCGTAGGCTTCTGCCGACTCTTTTGGGCGGGTCGGAAGAATAAGGGCGTGAACAACGAACCAACGGATTGGAAATGGAGCATCGAGAACGCGCCCGTCCATCAAGAATTCCCGAAGATACTTGCGAACATCAGCCACCGAAGTCGAATTAGGAGACCCAAGGTTAAGTAGCAATACGCCCTTTTTTTTCATCTTGAAGTTGTCGTCTAGTAAGTCTTCCGAAACTCTAGAAAGTTTGATCGAGATAGCCACCAATTCTTTCAGCAGCTTCGGCACCGGATACGATTGAATCAGCTAATGAGATGCCATCTCGGCAATGCCCGGCCACGAATATTCCCGGATGATCCGCCTCGCAATGAGTCATGAGATCGCGAAAACGTCCGTAACCAACCCCATATTGAGGAATCGCCTTTGGATAGGGGAAAACTTGCTCAAAAACAGGTTCTCCGTCGATCCCGTAGATGGCACGGAGATCCTCAACTGTCAGCGCCACAATCTCTTCGGATGATTGCATCGCCAAGTCGGGGGAGCGCATTCCTCCCACATAGCTTGTCAAAGTAACGCAGCCCTCCGGAGCTCGGCCCGGGAACAGAGATGAGGAGAAAATCGTTCCTAAAGTCTTAACCTTCTCAACTTCAGGGTTCAAGGTGCCGAAGCCCGCAAGAGAATGAGCGACCTCATCCTTCTTAAACCCCAGAACAACGCTGGCAACAGGCGGATAAATTATCTCATTCAATTCGGAGAGGGACCTTTCGCCACCGGGGAATTCAAGCTCAGCTAGGCGGTAGGCAGGCATTGCGAGTAGCACGCTGTCAAAGGTTCCGATCTCATCCGCAACTTTCACCCCAATTTTGTTCTCACCGACGCGATCCAAGCCTTTGACAGGGGATGCAAGCCTGATTCGATCACCGAGGGTTTCAGCAAGACGATCGGTCAACACCTGGAGTCCATCATCGAAAGATAACTTTGGCGCGCGATCTTTGGAAATGACTCCTGATCTCCTTCGCTCCTTAGCCCCGTAGATCTGGCCCTTGATAAGAGAACCATATTTTTGCTCCAGCTCCCAAATCTTTGGGAAACTCTCCCTAACTGAAAGCTGATCTGGGTCGCCCGCGTAGATGCCGGCAACAAACGGGTTTATTGCGTAGTCGAGGAACTCCTGGCCAAGGCGTCGTTTCACAAATTCCGCTAAACTTTCCTCCGCGTTCGATGGCGAAGCCCTGACAAAAGGTTCCCGTAAAAGAGCGAGCTTGGCTCGCCACGTAAAGAGCTTTCCCGTAAAAAAGCCCAAAGGGCTCGAAGCCATCGCGGTCGGTTCACCTTTGCGAAGGATGTATCGGGCATCCGAATCCGGGTTGGGATCGAGGCGCCGCTTCTCCAAATCGAGATCTTTCAACAACTGAGAAATTTTTGGAGACGTCTCAAGGAGCGTATTAGGGCCGCACTCCGCGAGAAAGCCATCCCGACGAATCGTCTGAATCACGCCGCCTACCCGATCAGCCGCTTCGAACAAAGACACCTCGTATCCCTGCTCAACAAGACGATGAGCGGCCGTAAGGCCGGTAATACCCCCTCCAATGACAGCAACACGGCTCATGTAAATTTAAAGTAGCGCTCCCCGCGATTCGTATGGTCGCGAAGCTGAAAAAACGTGCCCTGCATCGTCTTCATTACCAGGGCGCCGCGGCAGTTCCGGCACAAGCTCAACCAAAACAGAAGGTGAGAGCTAAGGGGTAAGTCCCATAATGGCCTCTCATTATTAGTCAGAATCTTTCTGACCAACAGATCCATCGACATGCCTTTGATGGAATGAGCCTCTAGAGGACGCGATATATATCGCGTCCCTGAAGCGTTCGAGATTAAATCAACTGCCCTAATCTTCTTTCTCATCTAAAATTCTTAACGGTGGATCGCACCGCCTCGATGCAATCAATCTTCGCTTGTGGCGTCACCCCGTGCCCCAGATTGAAGATATGACCAGTAAGACCACGCATGCGTGTGAGAAGGCGCTGAGTTTCTGCCGCCGCTGCTTCCGGCGTCGTCGTTAATAAAGTTGGGTCAAGGTTCCCCTGCACCGCCATCTTATCTGGTAACGCCCGGCGAAAATCAGCAAGGTCACAGGTCCAGTCGACACTGAGCACAGTAGCTCCGGTTTTTTCGAGTGCCTCACGATTAGCGCTCGCTCCCTTGGAGAAAATGATTACCGGAACTTGGTCTTTCAAAGTGGAAACAATTTCTCGCATCCAGCGACCGGAAGCCTCGTGAAAAACATGATCCGCCAGTACGCCTCCCTGGGTGTCAAAGATCTGCACGGCATCCACCCCGCACTCGATCTGCATCTGCAGATACTCGATACAAGCGGCGGTCAATTTCTCGAGCAAAGAATTGAGCGTCTTTGGGTCGGTATAAAGCAAGTTCTTAGCAGCGACGAATTCACGGGAACTTCCACCTTCCATCATGTAGTTGGCGAGCGTCCAAGGCGAACCGGCAAAGCCAATCAGCGCTGTCTTACCGTCGAGGCCATCGCGAATTAAGGGAAGCGCCCGCGCCACGTAGTCAAGACGCTCACGTATGGCACCGGTTTCGAGTCGATTCACGTCCGCTTCAGACTGAACCTTGAACGCCATCTCAATTCCCCCTTTATCACTGAAGCCGTAGGACTGTCCCATCGCCTCGCAGATCACAAGAATATCGCTGAAAAGAATCGCAGCGTCATGGTCGAAGCGGCGAATCGGCTGCAGGGTCACCTCTGTGGCCAGCTCGGGCGTCTGCACGATTTCGACAAAACTATGCTTTTCTTTCACCGCCATGTATTCCGGCAGGGAACGGCCAGCCTGGCGCATCATCCACATGGGCGGGTAATCGAGGGGTTCGCAGCGGCACGCTTTGAGAAAGCGTTCACGGTTGGAAATCGCTTTGACCGCAGCTCCTGTGTTTTCTGAATCGCCTGAAATCATTAGGTTGGGATAGTCTCTATTCACCGATTTCAAAACCGAAAGCCCTGTGTTTATCACGGATTCCAGCTCAAAAAATGTCCGGTTAAGAGAGGCAACTACGAGGAGGAATGCGCATTTTCAACCTCGAAAGGCAACGCGAAGCAGCGCTAAGGACAGAAGAAGGCAGGCGTTCGCCTTCATGGAACTTGAGAACATCAGAAGTGAGCCATCGTTATGTCCCTTGGCTCCACTGTCTTCTCCGATTTCTTCACCCCGTATAGAACAATCTCCGAAAGCTCACTGGCCTCAACCGGAGCATCGGTAAAAGGCGCTTTGAAATTGAAAGTCGAGTCAAACTTACGAAGTCGGGACTCAGCTAACCCATAACTTCGTGCTGGCTGACAAAGCTTTGCCACTGCATCGGGCGCATCGCGTATACACCTTGGCAGTGACGTCCCACTCCAGGATCGAAAATCTCCCAACCGAACTCAGAGGAGCGTCGGCCGTAGTCAAGGCGATAGATCCAGTTCCCAAATTCATCCTTGCGCCAAAGATCGGGATCGTTTCCCGGCACAACCTCTGAAAATTCCCAGACACTGCGAATCACATCGCGATCATAAGCAGATGCCAACCCCGAGAAACCGTGGCAGTTGGTCTTGACGGTATCACTCGCTTCGCTGAGGCATGGATCATGGATCTCGCTGATCGGATAGTGAAAACTTTCGTGGGTTCCGTGGGTTCCGTGGCGTGCCTGCTTTTCATGAACCCTCTCATCTTGAAAGGCCTCATCTTCCCCAACCGTTGCGGCCTCAAGGACTGTGCTGTCACAGTCAAAGTCACTATCGTTCCTACCTCTCGAGTGCTGTCCAAGATCAGCATGATCAAGTTCACTGGCCTCATCTAGTGCGTCCCACCAGTTCGGTAATACCTCTTCTCTGCTATCGTAAAACATAAATGCTGAAAATTTGAACAGTATGTGAGTCTACACTGATTTTAGAAATTTGAAAACAATAAATGTGATTTTTTGAACAGTATCCCCATGAGCGAACGGGAAGATCGCTTTTGAGCCATCTCTACTCGATCGCCTGCTTAAAGAAGTGAGGAGCTTTGGAACGAAATAGCGAATCACTGGACGGCTCAGACGCTAAGCGTGGTATTCCTGCAATGCCACAACACTCAAATCGGAAGCCCTCAGCGACTTAATCGATCGGATCGCAGCTTGCGCGCCCCGCATCGTAGTGATGATGGGCACGCGATTAGCCAGCGCACCGCTGCGGATCCGCACCTCATCACGGCGCGGTATACGACCGCTCGGGGTGTTGATGACCATGGCGATCTCACCATTCTTGATCATGTCTAGCACATTGGGGCGTCCTTCAGCCAACTTGTGCAAGGTGTGAACCTCAATCCCGGCGTCCTCGAAGGTTCGCGCGGTGCCAGAGGTGGAGTAGATCTCAAACCCAAGTTCGGCAAATTCACGAGCCAACGGGATGGAGGCTTCCTTATCCCGGTCTTTCACACTGAAGAAAATCTTGCCGTCCAGCGGCAACTGAGAAGAGGCGGCCATCTGAGACTTCGCGTAAGCCATGCCAAGGTCGGCATCGATGCCCATGACTTCTCCGGTCGATTTCATTTCTGGCCCAAGACTGATATCGATGCCGGGGAACTTGGAGAACGGGAAGACGGCTTCCTTCACGGAATAATGCTCGGGATGGATCGGCTCTGTGAAGCCCATGTCAGCCAACTTTTCCCCAGCCATAACCTTCGCCGCCATCTTAGCAAGCGGCACGCCAATAGCTTTGGAAACGAACGGCACGGTCCGAGAAGCCCTCGGATTCACTTCGATCACATAAAGTTCCTCATCTTTCACCGCGAACTGAATGTTCATGAGGCCATGCACTTTCAGTTCAACGGCGAGGCTTTTTGCTGCCGCAGAAATCTGCGAACGCATTTCATCGCTTAACGAGAATGAGGGAATCACACAGGCGCTGTCACCGGAGTGAATGCCTGCTTCTTCGATGTGCTCCATAATGGCACCAACCACGGTGGTCTCACCGTCGGAGATACAATCCACGTCAACCTCAACGGCATCCTCAAGGAAACGATCTACAAGGACAGGGCGCTCAGGACTGACGTCGACGGCATTCTGCATGTAAGTCTTCAACTCCTCATCGTTGTAGACGATCATCATGGCACGACCGCCGAGCACAAAGGATGGACGAACGAGCACAGGATAACCGATACGACCAGCGATCTCGACGGCTTCATCCGGCGACACCGCCGTGCCAGCCGGAGCCTGTTGAAGGCCCAGTTTGTCAAGTAGGGCAGAGAAAAACTTCCGGTCCTCGGCAAGTTCGATACTCTCGGGCGAAGTGCCGATGATATTGCAACCATGGCG
This sequence comes from Akkermansiaceae bacterium UBA1506, assembly GCA_002323995.1. Lineage (GTDB taxonomy): Bacteria > Verrucomicrobiota > Verrucomicrobiia > Verrucomicrobiales > DEV007 > Arctic95D-9. The sequence continues at coordinate 28,887 of DCQY01000036.1, forward strand.
CTCAAGGTCGGCAGCAAGATTGAGCGGAGTCTGACCACCAAACTGGACGATGACGCCCCAGCAATCTTCCTGCTCATAGATATTGAGCACGTCTTCCAGCGTGAGTGGCTCGAAGTAAAGTTTGTCGCTGGTATCGTAGTCGGTCGAGACAGTCTCAGGATTAGAGTTCACCATGATGGTCTCGAAACCGAGTTCCTTGAGGGCGAAGGAGGCGTGTACGCAACAGTAGTCAAACTCGATCCCCTGACCGATCCGGTTGGGACCGCCACCGAGAATCATAACCTTCTTCTTATCTCCGCCGCGGGCCTCGTTCTCGATGCCGTAGGTGGAGTAGTAATAAGGCGTGTATGCTTCGAACTCAGCCGCGCAAGTGTCGACGAGTCGGTAAGTCGGGGTGACACCGGCTTCCTTGCGCATGGCGCGAACGTCGTCAGGCGAACTGTCGGTCAACACAGCAAGTTGTTGATCAGAATAACCGAGGCGCTTGGCGCGGCGGAAATCCATCTCGTCGAGATCGGTGCCGAGTTCTTTCTCGGACTCGAGGATGTCCTCGATGTTCTTGAGGAACCATGGGTCGATCCCGCTGAGTTCATGGATCTTCTCCAGGGTCAGTCCGGCTTCGAAAGCGAGGCGCAGGAAGAAAACACGCTCAGCGTTCGGAGTGGCGAGGCGCTCGCGGATGTAGTCGATGTCGGGAGTGCCATCTTTACCGTCCATGCCGAGACCGAAGCGACCGGTCTCGAGGGAGCGCAGGGCTTTCTGGAAAGACTCCTTAAAAGTGCGTCCGATGGACATAGCTTCACCCACACTCTTCATCTGAGTGGTGAGGGTAGCATCGGCGTCTCGGAATTTCTCGAAGGTGAATCGCGGGCACTTCACCACGCAGTAGTCGATGCTCGGCTCGAAGCTGGCCGGGGTCTCGCGAGTGATGTCGTTCGGAATCTCGTCGAGAGTGTATCCCACAGCGAGCTTGGCAGCGATCTTGGCGATGGGGAAACCAGTCGCCTTAGAAGCGAGTGCCGAGGAACGCGACACACGCGGGTTCATCTCGATGACGATCATGCGCCCGTCGGCAGGATTCACTGAAAACTGTATGTTGGAACCGCCGGTCTCGACGCCGATCTCGCGGATGACAGCGAAGGACGCGTCCCGCATAACTTGGTATTCGCGGTCGGTCAGGGTCTGGGCCGGAGCCACGGTGATGGAGTCCCCCGTGTGAACGCCCATGGGATCGAAGTTCTCAATGGAACAAATCACCACGCAGTTGTCGGCCCTGTCGCGCATGACCTCCATCTCGTATTCCTTCCAGCCGAGGAGCGACTCATCGATGAGCACCTCAGTCACGGGAGAAAGGTCCAGACCGCGGCGGACGATCGTTTCAAATTCTTCCTTGTTGTAAGCAATGCCGCCGCCGGTGCCGCCGAGGGTGAAGGCAGGGCGGATAATCAGGGGGTAGCTGCCGATTTCCTCGGCGATGGCGAACCCTTCGTCCATGGTATGAGCGATACCTGAACGAGGCATATCGAGGCCAATCTTCTCCATGGCCTGCTTGAAGAGCAGGCGGTCTTCCCCCTTATCGATCGCTTCGGCATTCGCTCCGATCATGCGAACTCCTGATTTTTCCAAGTACCCGGACCGAAACAGATCCATCGCTGTGTTCAGAGCGGTCTGGCCGCCCAGGGTCGGGAGGAGCGCATCCGGCTTTTCCTTCTCAATGATGCGCTGAACCACTTCCGGTGTAATCGGCTCGACGTAGGTCTTCGCCGCGAACTCCGGATCGGTCATGATGGTGGCCGGGTTGGAGTTCACCAGAACCACGGTGTATCCTTCTTCCTGAAGGGCCTTGCAGGCCTGAACGCCGGAGTAATCAAACTCACAGCCCTGTCCGATAACAATGGGTCCTGAACCGATCAGGAGGATTTTCTTAATCGAGTTGTCGCGAGGCATCTTTTTTTGGGATCCAAAAGTTTAGACTTCTTGCATCTGCGGCACCATTCCGCAACGGATGAAAACGCTTTTTTAGCTGGTTTAGCGACGTTTCTTCCGAGATTCCCGAAGAGTGGCTAAGATTCCACCTGAAATGGGCCTATTTTCTTCGAAAACTGTGACCCTCGACCTGTTTGAAGATTCAAATGATCAGCAATCACCGAACTTGATCCACCTTTCCCCGACTCTCGCCGCTCTCTCGGCACGATTTGTCACCAATCCCGCCCCCTTAGACCGGAACCAATCGACCCGTTTTCAGGCTAATCGACCAGGCCAATCCCGCCAAGGCCTTATCGATTCTGGGACAGTCCTCGTGAAACCAGGTCAGTTAACGCCCATTGTCCACATGGAAGTCCTTGCCGGCGGTTGCCGGGTCCATGATCACCCATAGATTCCAAGACCGGATTAGCCAACATTTCCCCCTGACCAGTGGTAAAATAGTTTGGCAAAGTGAAATAATTCGCTTCATTGAGGAATCAGGATCATGGTTAAATAACGCCGTCTATCCGGAATAGACTGATTCTCAGGCACCTACTATCCTACCCTACCCCCCACCGCTACACGTTGTCCGAAGCATCCACAGATCTGCTTGGAAAAAACTACTTCCAGACTCGGGAGGAGCTAGCTGGAGCTATTGAAGCGCTGAAAGCCATGGGCAAGGAAAGCGGTATCGATCCAGGCCGTCTCGCACTGCTAGAGAACCTCATGGCGAATCTTGAGGATCCGTTCCTGTTTGTGGTCGTCGGAGAAGTCAACGCGGGCAAGTCGACGCTGCTAAATGCCCTTTTTGGTGAAGACTTTTGCGAATCCGACGTCGTCCCGACTACGGAGCGAATCGGATTTTTCAAATACGGGGAAGAGGCTCACGATTTCGAGTTTTCGAAAGACATCGTCGAGATCTTCCGGCCAAATGCTTTTCTGCGTGACTTCAATATTGTCGATACGCCCGGAACCAACTCAATCGAATCCGAACATCAGCAGATCACAGAGCAATTCCTGCCGATGGCAGATCTTGCCCTTTTTGTGTTCTCGGTTACGAATCCATGGGGAGCTACGACTTGGGATTTCCTCGACCGTATTCATCACCAGTGGAAGAAAAAGATCGTCTTTATTCTCCAGCAGTGCGACCTCCGAACCGAAGAAGAAGTCGCTGCCATTCTTGAGCACCTGCAAAAGACAGCTCATCATCGCTTCGGACAGCACTTCCCCACTTTCGCCATTTCCGCTAAGCAGGCGTTTTTAGCCAAGACATCGAAGTCCGGTAATGATGAGCTGGCCGCCGCCAGCCAGATCCAAGGCCTCGAGCAATACATTTCCGGCGTGGTGGATTCCTCAGAACCTCGCCTCGTCAAGCTAGTCCACGCGTGGCGCGCTGCCTGCTATGTGTTGGGCGAGGTGAAAGACCAACTGGGTGCGGCCGCTGAAATTATTCGGGCGGACAACGAACTGCTTAGTGAGCTGAAACCCGCCAGCGAGGTTCAGCAAAAGCGAACCCTTAAAAAATGCGAGCCTCTCTTTGAAGCATTTGACCAGAGCTTTATGGCTGCCGGCCTTCAGGCCGAGCCTATCCTGGACGCGGAGCTTCGAATTATCTCCGCCCTAGTTCCAAAGAAGAAGGCGGCCGAAGAAATTGAAGGACTGATTTTTGCTACGACGATGAAAGCCGTACACCGCAGTGTTGGTGCAGGAGCCAATGCCATCCAAGAAGACGTGCAGCACCTTTGGGAACGAGTTTCGCAAGAAATGCGCGATGCCTTCAAACTGGAACTAAGCGTTGGTGAGGGTGGCGACCCCAACTGGGAAGAATCCCACGCGAGGATTGGTGAGGGAGTCGCCACCGCGACGCAGCAAGCGCTGCGCGAACTCCACCTCAAGGATGAACTGGCTCGCCTCTTCATGCAGCGCAGCAAGATGATATGGGGATTCATTTTCACCGCTATACTTTCCATATTAGCTGGCGTGATTCTATCGATGCTCCAAATCAATCCATGGAACGCAGTCGCCTTCGGCGCTGCTGGTGGGTGCTTCGCTCTTGGGGCGGTAACCGGAGCCTCCTCGGTCCGTAAGATACGTGGCTACTACATGGGAGTGCTGAAGAAACATCGAAGCATGGTTGCCCAGAAACAGCGTGATGCCTTCATCAGGGGGACCTCAAAATTTTACGAAGACTTCGTGGACCTCTTCAACCCTCTACGCAGCGTCTGTCAGAAGCATCGCGACAAGTATGAACCCCAGCTCAAGGTGATTCGGGAAACAGAGAAATCGCTGGCTCAGCTGGAAAAAATCCTAGCACCCGTAGAAAAAGCTCTTAGCGCCAAGAGAAAGGGCTAAGCGGACCTAAAATAAAACATTCCAAGCAGTGGCTGCATTCAAACGGACTGCGGAGGCTGATCCCCAAACGCTTTTTCAGCGATGTCACAGATAAGGTGTCCGGCAATGAGATGGCATTCCTGAACCCTTGCTGTGATATCCGAAGGAACCGCAAGAAGGCAATCGGCTATATCGGCACACTTCCCGCCGCTTTGCCCAGTGAAAGCAAAAGTCTTCATTCCTAAACTTTTAGCAAATTCTAGCCCGCGAATCACGTTATCACTATTGCCTGATGTGGAAATTCCCACGGCGATATCTTTCTTATCGCAAAGGGCTTCGATTTGGCGGGCATAAATAGCTTCATAACCGAAATCGTTGGCGCAGGCCGTGATAATTGAGGTGTCTGTAGTAAAAGCTATCGAGGGAAGACCCTTCCGGTTTTCCACAAAACGCACCACAAACTCGGTTGCAAAATGCTGCGCATCGGCTGCGCTCCCCCCGTTGCCGAAGAAACAGATCTTGCCTCCCTGCTTGAGACACTCAACCACCTCCTCGCCCATCTGATCAATCACGTTGGAGCAGACCTCTTCGAACTTGGCAACGGTAACGGTGTGCTCGGCAATAGTTTGATGAATCAATTCACTGGATGACATGGATCAACGGTATCAAGAGATTATTTGGAGACCGGAACGCCGGCAGGGAATTCGTTTTTCATGACTGCTAATAGCTCCTCTTTTCCAATAGGAGTCGTTCCCAACTTTCCTACCACGAGGCTGCTAGCGAAGTTTGAAATCTGAGCGGCAACGACAGGATCAAGACCAGCACAGAGCCCCAGCGTGTAGATCGCAATAGCTGTGTCTCCAGCACCGGATACATCAAACACTTCCCTTGCCCTCGCCTTAATGTGAACGGGCTCGTTACCCTCGGCAAAAACAAGCATGCCCTGCTCGCCTAGAGTCAGGAGCAACTGCTGACAAGCCCAGCGCTCTAGCAGTGATGTCCCGACGGTAAGTAAAGGTGCGTCCTGCATGGGGTCGACGCCCTCGTCACGATTATTATCTTCAACGCCAGCACAGGCGAAAGCTTCAGAACGATTCGGTTTTAACGCAGTGACTCCTTTCCACTCGATCGGATTACCGGGCTTCGGATCAACCGTCACAACGACCTCATGCTTGCCGGCAAGTGCAATCATACCACTGACCAGCTTCTGGGTAATGAGGCCCTTCCCGTAATCTTCAATGATGATACCATCTAAGTTAGGCAGAATCGGCTCTATTTTGCTGAGCAGTTCCATGACTTGTTCCGAGCTTGTGGTGCGACGCTTCTCGCGATCGATTCTGACTACCTGTTGGTGACGGGCCACCACACGGGTTTTAGTAATAGTAGGGTAATCAGCGCTCTGAATGCAGCATCCAACGCCGATACCACATTCTGCCAACGTTTCGGTGAGCAAGCTCCCGTTCGCATCTTGACCAAACAATCCGGCCAACTCGAGCGACGTCTCAAAGGGAGTCATGTTTCGGGCTACATTAGCCGCACCGCCGGGGTAGCGTGACTCGCGCTGCACCTCAACGACAGGGACAGGTGCCTCAGGTGAGATGCGCGAAACGCTACCCCAGATGAACCAATCCAACATGACGTCACCGACTACGAGAATGCGCTGGTTTGAAAAGCGCTCGAGCAAGGCTTCCGGTGAGATTTTTTCTCCCATATCTGATCGTAGGCTACGACTCCTGACAAGTGAATGCAACCACCGAGGCGTTCGGGGAAAGCGCGCCAAGTTTAGTCATGGAGTTCGGATTTCACGCCTAATTTCTCCCGGGCGGGTGACCGACTTTAGCGAGACTTCCGCCTCTCTTTCCTGTCCCAGCCATTCGAGCAGCACCTTGATCCGGTCCTGGCCGCAAACCAATTGCGTCACGATAGTTTTAAGCCCCGCCATGGGACCTTCCGTCAATACCACATCGTCACCCTCCGAGATACTGGGCTCGATCACGCGGATCTCGTTTTCTCTTTCAGGAAACTCCTGCTTTAATTTATGGATATAAACATCCGAAATCTCGGGGTAATAATCGGCGAAACGAAGCACCCCGGTGACGCTGGTGGTAGCATTAACGGCCCGAAGCTCTTCAACCAAATTAAACTTGGCAAACAAGTAACCTGGAAAAAGGGCTTCAACGAACCAGACCTTGCCGCGTTGAGTGGATTTCTCAAAGCGAATGCGAGGGCAAAACACCTCGTCGAGGTTAGCAAAACCCTGAAGGTGACGGGCCGCTAAATACTCACTTTTTGGCTTCGTTCGGACGCAATACCAGCCGTTTCTGGGCTGCTCAACAGGTTCTGGCATGATAAAAATTACAGTAGAATGACAGCAAAACCTACTCCGAGTCAGAAGGGATGAAAGATTGTTTTAACTTCTGGCAACAGAATTCGCGATCCTTGAATTCTTGCGCAAACACGGATTTTCCCTTACCAATCCCCTTCGGCAGGCCCCTGTCGAATCAACCGAAATGCCCAAAAAACCGGAAAAGCAGGCTCCCATTCGGGCGATCGATATCGCCACAGCCTCCCCTGACGAACTGGCGGAACAGCGCAAAGCAGTCTTTCGCCGCCTCCTTGGCTATATCATGCCTTACCGCACCCGTCTTGCGTGGGGGATCTTCTTTGGGATCCTCGCCGGTGCGGTGAACGGATTTCTCGTTCTGGTCATCCGCGTGGTGCTGGAAGTCGTCGACACTTCGGAAAAAGTTGCCGAAGCTTACTATCCTTTCGAAGGGATGCCGATTTTCAACGATTTCGCGATTCGTCCTCCATCGACCGATAACCCTTGGACCTTCGTGGCAGCGGTTTGCCTTAGCATCCCAGTGCTGCTGCTCCTTCGCGGTATCTTTCACTACCTCCATGCCTACTGCATGTTGTGGATTAATATGAAGGTGCTCTACCGCCTGCGGGATGAATCTTTCAGTGGTCTCATCCAACAATCCCTCTCTTTTTTTAACAAGGTGAAGCAGGGCGAACTGATCCAGACTGTCGCCAACCAGACTCGCACGACAGCGGATGCTAGCAGCCAACTGCTGAGCGGATTCATCCAGCACCCCACTGGGATCCTTGCCATCGTCGTCATGATCGCCCTGATCGATCCACTCTACACTTTTGGTGCACTCGTGGTATTTCCCATCTGCATTCTTCCAGTCGTCATGGTCAGCCGAAAAGTGCGGAAAGCAGGCGGGCGCGAAGAAAAGGAATCCGAGGGACTCATGGTAACGCTTCATGAGAGCTTCAGTGGTATTCGCCTCGTCAAAGCCCACGGGCGAGAAGAACACCAGAGCAAACGTTTCAACGTTGGTAACAAACAGATCACCAAATTTATTATTCGCTGGAGAAAAGCGATGGAGATTTCCAGCCCTTCCGTGGAAATTGTCGCTTCGCTGGGAATCTGTGTCGGGCTCATTTACGCCTGGCTTACCGACGTTCAACCTAAGGATTTCATGGCCGTAAACCTTGGTTTAATCAGCCTCTATCCGCACGCCAAGGCACTGAGCCGGATCCAGGTTCAAGTTCAGAAGTGCTTCGTCGCCGCTCTCAAGGTTTTCGCCTACATCGATGCTGAACCCGAGGTAAAAGACAAAGCTGGTGCTGCCGAATTAAGAGAGTGCAGGGGCAACATTGATCTCGATGAAGTCTCTTTCGCCTATATCGAAGATCGTGCCGCTCTCAAAAACGTTTCGCTGAGTTTTGATGCCGGGAAACGCTATGCCCTTGTCGGACAAAGTGGTTCCGGCAAGTCAACTATCCTCTCGCTAATGATGCGTTTTTACGACACCGACTCTGGTGCCGTAAAAATCGACGGGCATGACATTCGCGATTACACTCAGTCTTCACTGCGGGATCAAATTGGACTCGTCAGCCAAGACACTTTCCTTTTTCACGACACGATCGAAAACAATATTCGTTATGGCCGATTGGATGCCAGCGATGAAGAGGTCCGCGGAGCAGCGCGGCTCGCTCACGCCGAGGAATTCATCGTCGATCAAGTCAACGGTTACGACTCGGTCATCGGCGACAAGGGCTGTAACCTGTCCGGCGGCCAACAGCAACGGCTCTCTATCGCTCGTGCCATTCTGCGCGATGCCCCTATCCTTTTTCTCGATGAAGCGACCTCCGCCCTCGACTCGGAATCAGAAAAAGCCATTCAAAAGGCCATCGAAGAGCTCTCGCGCGGTAAAACCGTCATCGCTATCGCGCACCGACTTTCTACGGTGCTTGACTCAGACGAGATCGTAGTGATGAAGGATGGAGGCGTTCTCGACGTTGCTCCTCATGATATTCTTCTTGAGCGCTGCGAAGAATACCAGCGACTTTATCGAATTCAGTTTGCTGAGGATTAATTCTCCCTGTAAGCCTTTTGGTGGGTTCCCATTTCAATTACAGTCAGCACCATGTCCTACTCATCCGGACCACCCCACAAGGGCGGCCATTTCCTTAATGTGGTGGTGGCCACAATGTTCCTTTTACTCTCGATCTGGAATCTTGTCGCTGATGCCCGCTTAACCACCCATCTCCTGCTGCAATCATCCTTCGCTCTTTTTTTTCTTTGGCTCTTTGTGTTGGCTTGGTTTCTTGGTGGACTGATCCTTGCATATTTCCCTAAGCGCGTCTTCATCACTGCCTTTGTGATCCTCACTTTTCGCTCCTCGCTGGGTTGGCCCCTCTCGCTCGCCACCGGACTCGAAGCGGCCTGCCACGCCCTTAATTTCCTGCTCGTAGCTATTGCTGCCCTCTACCTTGTCTGGTTGTTTCTGAGACCAACGCATTTCTACGGACGACCCTGGTTCCGCTGGCAGCATAGCGCCGTTTCCCTTGTCTCATGGATGGGAATCACCGCGCTCTCCTTTGTTACGGGGTTACTTGGTGTCGCTGCCACCGTGGATGAAATCTCTAGTGGCTTTGTTCAGATCACCCCCAGAGGTATCTTCTTTACCGAAAAAATCTTTCAAAAAGATGAGCATCGTGTCCATCTCATCGGATTGGCTCATATTGGCGAATCCGATTTCTACCGCGATCTCCAAAACGCCTTTAGGCAACCAATCGATGGAGACCGACTGGTTCTTACGGAAGGGGTGACCGATGAGGGTAATATACTTCCGGCAGGATTTAAGTCGGGTAACACCTATGCAGGCTTCGCCAAACAACTTGGGCTCGAAGAGCAAAAGAGCTTTGCAGGTCAAGATGACGCAAACTCAGAAATAGGCGGCGCCGACCTTGGCGGCGTCACTTTCATGAATGCCGATATCGATATCTCAGAGCTCAAGCCCATGCATCTCAATCTACTTATTACCCTACTTGAAACCATGGAATCGGGAAACCTGATCGAGAGCTTAATCGCCTCTTCCAGCATCCAGATTTCCTCTGAAGAGATGGAGGACTTTCTTCTCGAAGGCCTAATCGGTCAACGTAACGAACATCTCATGACCGTGTTCAAAACCGTGCATCCTGACTTCGAAGAGATCCACATTCCTTGGGGTGCTGCTCACCTTCCCGATCTCGAACGCCGCTTCTTATCGGAAGGCTTCTCACTGATGTCCAAAAAGAGGCGGCTAGGTATCAGGTTTCATTAAGCATGAGACAGGTAGAAGCGGTTGAATAGATTCCCTTTAATCGAGATGGAAGGTTGAAAGACCTTTCCGCTTAAAAACTACCCTTGTCGCGCCTAATCCCGTAAACATTTGCCAAGATCATGGCGACGGTTGCTCGCGGTATAGATGCCTTCGGTAACTTCAGAAAAACCCTCTTGGCGACGCCCTTAAATGAGATTGATTTTAATGCGCGGATCGGAGCCTCACGTACTTTTTCGGCAGCACCAGGCCTCTCATTCATCACCGGTCGCGAAACGTAGATCTTTGAATCAATACTCGGCAAGGACGCGTTCCACTTCAGAAATCGTCGGAAGGTGTCCACGCCCTCCGAGCGCCGAGGCATTATACGCCGCAGCAGCACTCGCGAGGCTGGCGCATTTTTTCCAAGAATCCCCGCGATTTGCGGCAAATAAAAACGCCCCGTGGAAAACATCTCCGCAGCCCGTGGTATCAACCACAGAATCAACGGAATAAGCAGTTTGGTGAAAATCATTTCCTTCTGCATCAAGAAACCAGCTGCCTAATTCTCCATCGGTGATTCCTACGACTGAGGCATCCCATTGAGCCAACGCTTCCAACTGGGCATCGCATTCACTTGATCCCGAAAGTTTCTCAGCGAAGTCAGAAGCCACAACGAGGATGTCAACGAGTGGTAGCAACTGTAGGAACTTCTCATCGAATCGATGGGCTCCACCATCAAACGAGACTCGCCCACCCTTTTCACGGACAAGGCGAGCTGCATCAATGCAGGCGGGCCAATGCCGACCATTCAAATGGAGAATAGAGCAATGCTCCAACGCCTCTACCGGCAATTCATCTTCCACCAGGGGCGTGAAGTCTCCCGCACGAAAGACGACATGACGTTCGCCATCACTTTTCCTCACTAACACTGTGCCTAAACTACTGCGACAGCCTCGCTCAAGTTTTAGGTGACAGGTTGAGACACCGAAGTCACGGTAATCATCCCGAATCAATTCCCCGACCCAGTCCAAACCAATGCGGTCAATGATACCCACCTTTGCTCCGAGCCGAGAGGCTGCGCACAGTGCAGTTGGCACCGGGCCACCGCCCATCATCGCCGATTCAACAATTTCGGTCACGCCGGACGCTTCCGGAAAGGCGTCGACCATCAGGACCGAGTCCATCATGGACATCCCCAGTCCGAGGATTTCCAGTTGATGGCTCGAAATCGCCGACATCAGCTGTGGTGAGTCTTCAGCCAGGAGATCACAGCTTCAGTCATCTGGCCCTCGGCGTCACCACTAAAGACATGATTAGCACCTTCAAGGATCACCAGTTCCTTCGGTTCATAAGCTGCCGCATACATTTCCCGACCTTCTTCCACAGGAACGACGTCGTCTTTATCGCCGTGCACGAGCAACCATGGCACTTCAATCTTTTCAGTCTTATTGACTAGAGTATTGATCTTAACCATATCATCGACATAGGTCTTGGAAAGCGGACAACCTTCTTCTCCCCACATATTCCCCTTGCCGGGAGTGACATCGCCAAACTCAGTTTCACAGAATTTCTTGGTGTGCGCCATACCAGCAAGGGAGATAAGCAGTTCGATGCGCTCGTCCTTAGCTGCCGCCAAAACACCAACAGCACCACCCATACTGTGCCCAACATAGCAAATGCGGTGATAACCTTCATTCTCGGCTGCATCGACAATCGCCTTCAGGTCTTTCACCTCCTTCGAAATAGTGCAGGCTTCAAACTTGCCCTCAGAGTTGCCATTGCCAGCAAAGGAAAATCGAAGGGCATTGAATCCGGTATCAGCAAGCGACTCAGCCAATGCAATCGCCCAAGGTCGATCCTTATTGCCAGTAACACCGTGACCGATAATCACGAGCAATGATGAGTCAGTAGGATCCCCGTGAAACTCGTAATCGAGAATTTCCTTGGAAGAGTTGAGGATTTCAAAATGCATAGAAAACAAAGGGTAAAAGGTCAGTAAACTGATTAAAACTGGGTATCAAACACACGCACCTCTTTGAACCACTGGCTGAACTTTTCAACAAAAACCTCATGCTCCGGGTGGATCTGGTAGGCATTGTGTCTTTCAATATCTTCGAATTCCAGAACCAGTGCGTAGTCGAAGCTATTGTGAGTAACCGCGCGCTCCGGCGTTCCAGCGGCGCGACCAAAGCTTCCTGCGGATACTACATCTATTTCGAAAAGTGCCCTAAGGCCTCCCTCAAAGGCAACTGCATCGTCTTCGCTAAGCGAGTCATCAAGCCAGAAATAGACACTATGTCGAATCATGATGCGGAGCCTAGATTAGCGACTTGGCAATATCAACCGGCGACTCGCTAACTGATAAATTTTTTGCGCAACAGCCGCGTCGGGTTTTTTTAGCTTCCACCCTGCAAGACTGCCTGGATGTGGGGCGTGTAAAGGTCGGGCTCAAGGAGGAACGAATCATGGCCCTTATCGGAGTGAACTGTCAGGTAAAGGTGAGACACCTTTGCGGCCTTGAGTTGGCGAACCAATGCGGCTTGCTCCTCTGGATAAAAGCAGTAATCCTCATCGATACTAAAGACAAGGTATTGATGTTCAGCCTCGTGGGAACGCGAGAGAAGATCCACCGGATCAACCGCATCCCCCTCTGAGACGGGATCGTGACGGCTCCACATTTCGCAGATGCGAAGGTAAGTGTTTGCGTCGAAACGATCCGTAAATTTCTTTCCTTGATGAAGCATGTAACTCTCCACGTGATCGTGTGCCCGATACCATGAAAAACGATCCTCAGGCTGAACGACATCCTTGCTTGCGCGACGTTCAATCGCATTAAGGTGCACGAAGGTTTTGTGGCTGATCATGCGTGCTAACCCAAGCCCGGTTTCCGGCGCACCAGTTTCGTAATACTCACCGGATTGAAATTTAGGATCATTTTCGATCGCCAGTATCTGCTCCAGAAGGATGATCCGATTCAATACCGTAGTGCGGACGCCGGTCGCAATCGGAATGACGACTCGAACCCGTTCAGGAAAGCTGGTCGCAAAGTTTATGGCACAGAGCCCTCCTGTCGAAGGCCCCACTACTGCCAATAGTTGGCTAATACCAAGAGCATCAAGCAATAGTGTCTGGCTCCGCGCAATATCGCTCACGGCCACGCGAGGAAACGTGGACCCGTAGGGTTTTTGCGTTTCCGGATTGATTGTCGATGGGCCGGTCGATCCATAACATCCGCCCAGATAGTTCGCGCAGATAACGAAATACTTTTCGGTGTCGAGGGCTTTTCCAGGTCCGATGAATAGCTCCCACCAACCGCTGGTGCATTCCTGAGTCCAAAAAGCATTACCCTCTACCTCAGGATTGTGTCCGGCCGCGTGCTGGCTTCCTGAAAAGGCATGGAAGAGCAGGATTGCATTTGATTTCTCCCTATTTAAAGTGCCGTAAGTTTCATAGGCGATCGTGACATGGTCCAGAGTCTTGCCACTCCGAAACTCAAAGGGAGTCGCGGGAGTAGCAATTACTTGGAAGTGGGTTTCAACCTGTTGCAGTTCACTCATCAAAAATCCGGGCGGGCAGAAAAGTTAAACCTGATTCTTATTTCCTGCCAATAGTTTAGATGTCATAAGGTATGGGCCGCAAGAACCAGATTTCGGCTCAATCAACCCATGGCTTGCCCGTCGCCCAGCTTGGGACATAATGAACAACGTGAGTTTGCTTGATCAAATTTTTTCCCAACTGCCCGATACCCCTGATTCCGATGATGGTCACATCCGGCTTGTCGTCGGTCTCGGTAATCCTGGACCGGATTATGACGCGACCCGCCACAATATTGGTTTTGAACTCGTCAACAAATTGGCAAAAGCAAGGGACTTGAATTGGAAAAGAGATCGAAAGTTCCGCGCCAAAATCGCTTCTGTAACCTCCTCACTCGTGCTGGCCAAACCGATAACCTACATGAACCTAAGCGGTAACGCGGTGGCTCGACTTGCCCGATTCCACAAGCTTGGAGCAGACCAGATTCTCGCCGTCTACGACGACGTTGACCTGCCCCTCGGTCGTCTTCGCTTCCGTGCCAGTGGATCGGCAGGTGGCCACAACGGCATCAAATCCATCATCGAATGCCTCGGGACTGACGCTTTTCCCCGATTGAAGATTGGAATCGGCTCCGCCGGTGGGCAAGAGGCTATGGTAGGACACGTTTTAGGCCGATTTAATGAAGAAGAATGGGACAAAATGCAAAAAGTCCTAGCCATTGCTGTAGATGGAGTAAATTGTGCGCTTTCCGACGGGTTGGACGCGGCCATGAACCAGTTCAACCGGCGGACTGAATAAAGCGAAAATCGCGAAACCTAACCGTCGGATTATCAATTAGATACAGTTCATGAAACGTAAGTACGAAGGAGTCTATGTCCTAAAAATGCAGGGACAAGAAGAAGGCGTCGAAGAAATGGTGGGAAGCATCACCAACGAGCTCGAGTCCAGTGGCGCTGCTCTCGAGCAAATCGATCGCCTTGGCCGCAGGGAATTTGCCAATACTAATCACGCGAAACAAAGCCACGGCTACTACGTTCAGTTCCAGTTCGAAGCTGAGCCTTCTGCTATCGAAAATGTTGAAGCACGCCTGAAGCTTAATGATCAGGTGATGCTGCAGCACTACCGCCGCATTTAACCGCCTGGTTCTCCGGACGGCTCTGACGAAGACGTGAATCTTGGTGATCTCCCGGTCTTTCGTCGCAAACCTCCTCAGGTTTTCTTCCCTTTGGAGGTTTTTTTGGCGACAGGATGGAAAAACGAGACCATATTTCCCGCCCTAATTTCTCTTATCTGACGGACGCTTCCCGCCGTCGATTCCCCTCTTTCCGAGCCACAGGCCAACCATTTCAAACCGATTTTTCTCCTGTCCGTTTATGAACGTAGATCGCGCGACACTCGACTTCCTCAACGCCTTTTCTGACGATGAAAAGAGAGAAGGCCAGAGGCTTCACGATGAAGGTGCTGTAGTTCAAATTTTTGGGAACCATCTCCTCATTCAGGGAAAGATTGAGGATGGCGATTGGTCGTGCCGCACCCGCCTGCAACTCCAAGGAAATGAGTGGGTCGGCGAAGCTGACGAGAAAAGTGAGTCAGGGCGTGCCGCCCTTTATGCCACCATGTTGGAGAAAGTAGCCCGGAAAGGTGATCTGCCTGAGGCTCCCAATGAGGTAGGCGAGCAGTCATTGACCGAGGTTATCGAAGAAAAACTTGGGCGCGGTCTGACAGGGGAAGAAGACGAGTTTCTTGGCAAGCTCGAGCGCCGCTACCGCCGTTTCGAACTCGAACGCGAGATCTTTGATTCGGACCTGGTGCGTCTCAACCCGCGCTGGCCGATTGATAACTTCGATCCCCTCACCCTCTGGCCCACGCCGCCAAACGATATTCTAGAATTCTGGAACTACATTGCCCACGCGTTCGAAAAAGGGAATTTTGAATATCCCGAGTTTCTCGAAATCGTGACCGATCGCGAATGGACCCGCCAGCGCATGGAAGAATGGGAACGCCGTCGCGAAGAGAGCGAATGGCGCTACCAAGTCGAAGTATTCGAAAAGCGACCCATCGAAGACGGTATCGAAGGCATTGACTTTCGCTTGCGCATCAGTACCCGCGAAGCCCGCCTCATGGTAAAGCGTGCCGGCGAAACGGAGTTCTCTCGCATTTCTGAAGAAGAGGCCTACGAGAACATCCAGGAACGCTACACCAACGGTGGCTTACGCATGGATGCCGGCTCTGAAATCCTCTGGAGTAAATTCAACTTGGCAGTCGATCCCGACGAGAGCTCCGATGGAGGTCTTACGCTCGACAACATCGAGAACTGCCGCTTCCTAAATCGCCTTTTCCACCAGCCCGAGTTAAAGGGCCTCATCGTTAATCTGGATGAAGTTCCCTATCGGATCAGCGACAAGCCGCTGCGCTGGGTTTGTCGCGAAGATTCAATGGGCACTCAGGACTACGAACTCCAGCTCGTGACGGGCGATGACCGCGATGTGTCTCATACCGTAAGGCTCCTTCCCGGAGACGAAGCGCTCTACATGAGTGATGAATGGGTCTTCAAAGGTCCGGAACACTGGGTGAAGTCTGAAACCCTTATTGATCCCCGCGTCACCATCCCCGACACTGTGGTTGAGAGTGAATCAGGCGTCGCCTTTCTCTTCCGCCTCGGCGCCAAAGTTCCCGAGTCTCTAGAGAAACGAATCGAGGAGGAAGATCTCAATATCACGTTCGACCTTAGCATCTCATCACAGGCTACGGGTGCCAGCAGCGAGCACATGCTGATGAAAATTCTCGCTGAAAACAGTTCGGGAACCCGCGAAGAAATTCTAGGACGCGAAGGTTGGGACGTCACCAAGCGTCCTCAGGTTGCCGGGGAAATTCTCCATCGCTACGACCGGACCCTGCAACGTCGCGTTGGATCCCTCATTGCTCCAATGCAGCCCACCTATGACGGCAATCTTGGTTGCTATCGCTCAAGGGTAACCAAGAACTTTCCCGAAAAATATGCTGAGTGGTTGGAAGGCTTGCCAGAAGGAATTAATATTAGTGCCGACAAAGATCTCGCCACACTAGAGGCTGACCCGGTCGAGGCTCAGGTTTCCTTCGAGGTCGTCGACGAAAACATCGACTGGTTTGACCTCAAGGTTGTCGTCAAAGTTGAAGGCATGGATCTCTCCCAGGAAGAAATTCGCGCGCTCGTTCAAGCCCGCGGAGACTTCGTTCGTATGGAGCGTGGCGGCTGGCTCAGGCTGAAGATGAACCTTAGCGAGGAACAGCAGGAGGCAGTTTCGAGGATTGGCCTAGATCCGTTCGACCTCACTGGCGAAGTGCATCGCATGCACGCCCTGCAACTCGCTGAGCCGATGGCCAGGGAGGTTTTCGATGCTGCAGCCTGGGAAAAGATTTCCAATCGCGCCAAAAATCTCAAGCTGCAAGTCCGGCCTGAAGTCCCTCCCGGTCTTAATGTTAATCTTCGTCCTTACCAGATCGAAGGTTTCCATTTCCTTTCCTATCTGGCAACCAATCAATTCGGCGGAATCCTCGCGGACGACATGGGTCTGGGTAAAACGATCCAATCTCTCACTTGGCTGCTGTGGATGCGTGACCAATTCGGCGATAATCCGCCGCCATCCCTCGTTGTGTGTCCCAAGTCAGTGCTCGATGTCTGGGGCGACGAGGTCGTCAAAGCTGCCCCTGCAATCCGCGTTCAGGTTTTGCGCAACCGCAACGAACTCGACATTACCCGCCTCGGTAAGGACGTTGATCTTCTCGTTATCAACTACAGCCAACTGCGAACCTGTGCCGAAGAACTCCATTCCATGGAGTGGCTCGGGATCATCCTCGATGAGGGACAGCAGATTAAGAACCCCGATTCAAAGGCAGCCAAATCAGCCCGTGCCCTTGAAGGGCAGAACCGACTTGTCCTCACCGGAACGCCTATCGAAAACCGCCTGCTTGATGTCTGGAGTCTGATGTCTTTCGCCATGCCCGGCATCCTTGGTGACCGCAAGTATTTCCGCGAACACTTTGACCGCCGAAAGGACACTCAGTCACAAACGCGTCTCACCGCCCGCCTGCGTCCCTTTCTACTGCGCCGGACCAAAGGAGAAGTTGCCCTCGACCTACCACCCAAAATCGAAGAGGACGTTTTCAGCGAAATGGAAGACGTCCAACAGCAACTTTACCAAGAAGAACTGGAGCGTATCCAGAAAGTACTGCTTGGCATCGAAAACGACGATAGCCTGCGCAAGAATAGCTTCGTCATTCTGCAGGGTCTGATGCGGCTGCGCCAGATCTGCTGTCACCCCGGCCTTTTGGATTCCAAGTATTTGGGTGAGCCGAGTTCGAAGATGAACGGACTCTTCTACTTGTTGGATCAACTCCACGAGGAAGGCCACAAAGTGCTCGTTTTCTCGCAATTCGTTAGCATGCTTGACATCATTCGCGATGAACTTGAAGAGCGTGAACGGCCCTTCAGCTATCTCACGGGTCAAACCAAGAACCGTCATGAGGTTATCAGTGATTTCCAGGAAAGTAAGGATCCTAAAACCTTCCTACTTTCCCTTAAAGCAGGCGGTAGCGGTCTAAACCTGACATCAGCCAGCTATGTGGTGCTCTACGACCCGTGGTGGAACCCGGCAGTGGAAAATCAGGCAATTGACCGATGCCACCGTATTGGCCAAGAGAGCAAGGTAAACGCCTACCGCCTCCTCGTGCGTGAATCTGTTGAAGAGAAGATTCGCGTTCTCCAACAGCAGAAGAGCGCTATGATGACCAGCGTGCTCGGCGAAGAAGGCTTCACCCGCAACCTTGAGATGGACGATCTCAAGTTCCTTTTCAATGCCGGCCACGTGGTCGAAGAGAAAAAGGAAGATAAAGCGGCAAAAGCTAATAGTTAGAGGCTAAAAAGGGCGAGCCTTCTGCTCGTCCTTTAGACTAATTGGCTGGCCTGGCCGCAACGCCTTATTCTTTCACTTGCTTTCGCAAGTCCTTCACCTCGGTGTCGAGCTGGGCAAGGTAAGCGGAGGTCGACTTGAGACGCCTCGTCGTCAGCTTAGCGATGAACTCATAAAGATCTGCGTAGAATGGCGCATTATCGTCCTTCGGCATGAGATGGTCTAGAAACTTCTGGTCCACGGCGAGGCAGAAGGAAGTTTTTGTCGCGACTACGGAAGCTGATCGCTGTTCGTCTTCAAGGGCCGCGAGTTCACCGAAAATGTCACCAACCTGGTCCATCGTCACTAGTTGCTCCCCACCCTTCATTACAGCCACTTCACCGGCTAGAAGAATAAAAATTCGGGAGGCCGCGTCGCCCTCGTTGATGATCGTATCACCAGGGTCGCAGTCTAAAAAGGCGGACGCATGCAAGACTTGATCAAGATGGTCCTTGGAAAAGGCCTCGAGAAAAGGAACTTCCATCAGGGTTTCTGGGATCTCGTCTTCGTCGTGGATGTAGGCGTATTCTTGCACGCGGGAATTATATGAGTCGCTGCGGCAACTGTCGAGTCTAGAAAGGTCACGCGGGTCAAATTTTCGCCCGGCTACGAAAAAAGAGCGGCGGGGATCTTAACCCCACCGCTCTCGCTGGTCTCACTATGAAACTTTTAGATTATTCGATGTGGTAAGCCGGCGAACCGTGCTCGGCCACGTCGAGCCCCTCTGCTTCTTCTTCCTCGCTGACGCGAACACCCATGATGAGCTTGAGTATGAAGAAAACGATGTAGGCGAAGACAAATGCCCAGACGGAGATCGTGATGGTTCCGATGAGCTGGGTCACGAAGCTGTTCTCACTGAAGATACCCACAGCAAGGGTTCCCCATATGCCGCACACACCGTGCACGGAGATTGCACCAACGGGGTCGTCGATCTTGATTTTGTCGAAGAAGAGGATGGAAACCACCACGATGATACCGGAGATACCGCCGATGATGATCGCAGAGATCACGCCCACCGAGTCAGCACCCGCAGTGATACCAACGAGGCCGGCCAAGATACCGTTGAGGGCCATGGAAAGGTCGGGCTTCTTGAGCACGATCCAGGAAGTCAGGATGGAAACCACGGCACCCGCAGCAGCGGCAAGACCAGTGGTCACAAAAACGTAGGAGACGAGGGCAGGATCAGCATTCAATACGGAACCACCGTTGAATCCAAACCAGCCGAGCCAGAGGAGGAACACACCGATCGTGGCGAGAGGCATGCTGTGACCGAGGATCGGCTTGATACCATTCTTGGTGTACTTGCCTTTGCGAGGCCCCAGGATAATCACACAGGCAAGAGCGGCAAATCCACCGAAGGCGTGCACCACTGAAGAACCGGCGAAATCGTAGAATCCCATTTGGTCGAGGAAACCACCGCCCCACTTCCAAGCACCGGAAATCGGGTAAGCGATCCCGACGAGAAGAACGGAGAAAACCATGAAGGTCGGAAGCTTGATACGCTCGGCCACCGCACCAGACACGATCGTTGCACCGGTGGCAGCGAACATGGCTTGGAAGATGAAGTCAGACCAAACCGTCATATCGAGCTCGTAGCTGAGCGGGTTGATATAGTCTTGGTTTTCAATCTCGCCCAGACCGGGAATTCCAAACCCGCCGAAACCAAAGATACCGGCAGAATCATCTCCAAATCCGGGATACATGATGTTGAATCCACACAGCGCGTAGGTCAGCAGGCCAATCGCAATAATCCAAACATTCTTAAATAGAATGTTCACGGTGTTCTTAGACTGAGTCAATCCAGACTCAAGAGTGGCGAAGCCGAGGTGCATGAGGAACACGAGGAAAGCCGCAATCAAAATCCATAGGTTGTCGACCATGAAGTTTGAGTAAGAGTTTCCTGCGTCACGCACATAATCAGCAGCAGCCTCAGCAGCAGGAGCCTCATCTTGGGCAATCACGTTTCCAAACAACAGTGGCACCACCAGACAGGTAGCCAGCAACAATGTTTTCAGGTTGAATGTATATCTCATTTTTATTTTATTTGGTTTGCACCCAGCGGTTCGCCGTGTACTCGCAGACCTTGTAAAAGCACCCTCCGTGCCAACTTCCTGACAATTTAATTTTTTTGACAAAAAATTTACCCGACCCCCGTTTCATTTGGGTTTCAGCGCTACATTCTTTTGAAATTACTATCGGCTTAACCCGCTCTTGATGAGCGGTTTGTCGAGAACTCCAAAAAATTACGAGACCGTAGAGAAGTAGATTCGGGACCAACTAATCCATCTCACGGCTGATAATCGAATGTGAGAATATCTCGCCCCTTTGAGAAATATAGGGACTTCTTCTATGGACTCGAATCACCGACGCGATTAATCGGCGTCTCTCAAAACCTTGCCCCCAAGAGAAAGGATTCGGGCGTTTGACTTGGCATCCTCTGCCTCACCGATCTGACCATCTTGCACATACATTTGGGACAAAGCGGTCCAAGCAAGGAGGTCATTCGGCTTGAGGATCGTTGCCTGGAGGCCAGCTCCAATCGCCTCCTTGATTTTGCCAGTTTTCATCAGGGCCATGGCCAAGGCATGCCAGCCATCAAAAAAATCTGCTTCGATTTCGACGCAGCGACGGTATTTTACTACCGCACTCTCCAGATCCCCGATGGCTAGATCGCCATTGGCATCATCAAAAATATCTTGGACTTCTTCGCTCACCCTTCTTGCTACTCGTTGCCCAGATCACTTGATCCGGCTCGACTGTAACTGGATTCCTTTTTCCGCTGGTTAAACCAGGAATTGAACATGCGGTAGCGGAGCCCTGTCTCCATTGAAGAAGCAATAGAACGCTTGGTGGATTCCTCCTCTTCATTTTCGTAAAGCTCGATCTTGTCAACGTAGACCAGCATGAATCCTTCGCCACCTGGCGCTTGGATCACCTCGGATAGTTCTTTCTCGCCCATTTCACCGACTGCCACCGCGATCGAGTTCGAATTTTCGAGGCTCTCGGGCATTTCGTTGATTGAGAAAACAGGGAGAGCTTTCGCTTCGACTTTCGCGACCTTTATGGCTTCGTCAAAGGACTTGCCGGATTCGAGGGCTTCATTAATGGCCGCTCGCGCCGCACTTGCGGCGTCATTGACCGCGCGGTTTGAATTTTTGGCGGTGAGCGCCTTAACGATCAGAGGCCGGGCCTGTTCTCGAGAGAGAGGTTCGGGGTCCTCCTGCGACGTAAGAGCGAACACATAATAGCTACCTGCCTCAGAGGATACAGGAACCGTCACACTACCAACAGGCAGAGCTTCGCTAAAGAGCTGATCGAGAAGCGCTGTATTTTCGGCTATGTCATCCGGCGCTTCTGACATCTTAAACGGTTCATAACTGCCGGACACCATGACATAATCGGCTTTTTCGCCGGCATACTTCTTAGCTATATCACTAAAGGACATTGCCCCATCAGCTGGGTCAGCGAGATCGGCATAAGCCTGGTTGATGGCATTTAGGAAAGCCTGTTCCGCTTTGGCCTGCTCTTCCAGAGTGGCATCTTCGGGGAGAGTATTCGGGGAAAATTTAGCATAGTCATAGCCTCGGTGGATATCGGACTTCAGATTTTCCGAGTTCTCGACATAAAAAGCCTCGATTTCGTCTTCGGTGATCTCGATACCAGCAGCGGCCGTTTCGCGATCAAAGTTAATCAGGGAGGCGGTATAATTTTGGAAAGCACGCGTGTAGAGTTTGTTTGTCTCACTTGGCACAGTGGCCAGGCCCGCGCCAATGAGATCACGTACTTTCTGAAAGGTGAGATAGTCTTTCACCAATTGAGCCAAATCACCGTCGGTAAAGCCATTAGGCCCGAGAATATTATTTTCAACGAAAGCTGCGTTAACCCAAGGCTGCTGGAAAATTGGCAGCGTGGGAATGGCCGCTTTGATTTCTTCCGCCGAAGGCTCGATTCCAAGCTCCCGGGCTTCCTTGCGCAGGGTCGTGAGGCTGCGGACGAAATTAGTCCGGTCGTCATTCATCCGATTTTCACCAAACATGGACACAGCAAATTCGCCCATTCCAAGATCTCGAGCCACATCATAATAGCTGGCGAGTTTCTGAACCTCCTTCGCACGCAGGCAACGGTCGTAAACTTTAAGCACGCAGTTCTGGGTTCCAAGACGCCCTCCTCCCGCAAAATCAAAGTCCGAATAAAGGAATGCGAAAGCGATCACGATGATGATCGTAACGACGATAAGGGTGCCCTTTTGAATGTGGCGAATTTGTGTCAGCATGAATCGATGCAGAGTTTTCTGTCCTGCGGCGCCTTGAGGCAGATCACAGGGGGAGGGAAGGTAGAGAGAAACGCTGATTCGATCAACCGCTTTTTAGAACGAAGAAAATGCTGGGATTCTGGTGGCTCAGTGCAGTTCAAGGAGGCCATCACCGAGATAAGTGATCAACACCGCTGCTGTGGCCGCTCGCTTCATGTTTCACGTTTGATCGCCGAAGTGTAGTGTATTATCAGCGAACCCACTGCCAGCAGCAATGACGCTTCCACGGGACTTTCCTGAGAACCGCTCTTAATTCACAAGTCAGAGCCGCCTCCGGGACGTCCAAGCACTCGATTCATCTGCGCTTCGCTGAGGGACAGATAGTTACGGGTGGCGTCACGACTAGTTTCGGCAAATTTGAGAAATCGATCCTTCGCTTTCTTGTCAGGGAAGTCAAAACCAATCAATGCCCGACCGACTCGTTCTCCCGAATATTGATAATCGAAATAGACAAAATCGGACAATTTTGAAGCCCCTTCGAGGAACGCTGCCAGAGCGCCGGCTCGCTCCGAGAATTCGATCTGGAGAAACAGCGGTTCATGAAGCAGCCCCGAATCGAGGTTAAAAGCACGAAATTCGATGTCAGGTTCTCCGGTCATGTCCTCAAACTTCAGGCCTCGTTCTTTCCAAGCAGATTCCAATTCATTAAACGACTCCTCTACGGAATCAAAACCGATTACGGGCCAAGCTTTCTCCGAGTCTGTTTTACCGTATTGAAATTCAACAATGCTGGCACGCGTTCTTAACTCATTGAGCAACTGGAACAGCGTTCCTGGCCGCTCTTCAATTTCGAAACAGAGATAGCGCCTTGTATGAGACCCGATGCGGGCCGCCCTGACCACGCGTTGCAGTTGTGCAAAATCCATGTTCGCCCCGCAGACAATGGCGAGAACTCTACGATGAGGTGGAAGTCGGTCCCGGTGGGTCGACCAACCAGCCAAACCCATTGCCCCAGCCGGTTCCGGAATGACGCGCTTCTTCTCCCAGAGGAACTGCATAGCTGCACAAACTTCCTCATTCGTCACCGTGAGAAACTCGTCGACCAAACCACGACACAACTTAAAGGTCTCATCACCGGCAAGCGCAACTGCCGTGCCATCACAAAAGACATCAACACTATCAAGGCGAACCGGCTCCCCCGCTTCCACGGCCGCTTTCATCGATGCCTGCCCTACCCCTTCGACACCGTATATTGTAATGTCAGGGTAATGAAATTTCAGCCACGCCGCCACACCCGCGGCCATCCCTCCCCCACCAATCTGAAGAAAGGCAGCGTCAAATGGTCCCTCCCCGCTCATGACCACCTCATCAGCGATCGTGCCCTGTCCCCCCATGACAGCGAGGTCATCGAAAGCATGAATAATTTCAAAGTCGTTCTCCAGCGCACACTGCTTCGCGGCGGCGACCGAGTCGTCGTAACGGTCACCTACCAAGTTAATTGTGACTGCGTCCCCGCCAAGGCGCCTTACCGCATCCTGCTTCATTTGCGGGGTATTCAGTGGCATGAAGATTTTCGTCTCAAAGCAACCGCCAAACTTGGCCGCAGCGATAGCCACCCCTTGCGCATGGTTTCCGGCGGAAGCGGCCACCACGCCTCGCGTCTTTTCAGGATCGAGCATCGCCATGCGATTATATGCACCACGCCACTTGTAAGCGTGCATCGGAGACAGATCCTCGCGCTTCAGATAAATGGTAGGCCCATCCTCGATTTCAATCGTTTCCAGTGGCGTTGGTTTACCAACCTCGTAAACACGGGCCCGGGCTCCGAGAATCTCGTCACGAAGCCGGGAAAGCAGTTCATCGCTTGTCTGGTCTTCTTTAGCCATGCAAACGGTTCCACGCAGTGGCCGTCTTTAGCAAACCCGTTCTCGTCTCAAAATTGGGAAGTATGATGGTTCTCCATTTACAATTTCCAGCTAATCCCTCACTCTAAC
Source organism: Akkermansiaceae bacterium UBA1506 (assembly GCA_002323995.1). GTDB lineage: Bacteria > Verrucomicrobiota > Verrucomicrobiia > Verrucomicrobiales > DEV007 > Arctic95D-9. Next base: position 53,488 of record DCQY01000036.1, read on the forward strand.
ATCATGAAATTACGACTCCATCTGGCAGTTCTGCTAATCTGTTTTCCGCTCATTGCTTCTGCGCAGAACTCCCCCAACTTTCCCTCGCTACCCAGTGAGGTCCTGTCGAACTACTCCCCGAAGACGCCCCAAAGCGTGACCCCGGAAGTCATGGCAGAGCAAGCAGCAAAGTTTCTTGGGAGCTTAAATGATGAACTTCGAGGTCAAGCGGCGCTATCTTTTGACAGCCCGGAAAAATCACAATGGACCAATGTTCCCCCGCGCGGTCCTCAGGGAGGGGTGAGACTGGGCGATCTCAATAAAAACCAACTCGAGCTGGCCAGCGACCTCCTTGCCACAGTACTCAGTCCCCAGGGCTACGGCAAAGCACGCGGTATCCCCCTTGCCGATGACCGTCTCCTCCGCGACGGTGAACGTCGCCCCGGCTTTGGAGCCGAAGACTACTGGCTCGCCATTTTCGGCGTTCCCTCAAAGTCAGAACCATGGGGACTCCAGTTCGACGGGCATCATCTTGCCATCAACCTAGCCTTTCACGGAGACGGAATGTCTCTTTCCCCAACCTTCATCGGCACTCAGCCAAGAGGTTTTGAGCTAGACGATAAGACCATCGAGCCCATGGCAGGCAAAGATGCCGCCGCCTTGAACTTCCTCCGCAGTTTGAGCGATTCCCAACAGCAGACCGCCATTCTTGGCAGCGAACGCGGCAACCTCGTTGCCGGTGCCGGTCGCGACGGCGTGGTTCCGGAGTCGGTTGGAGTTTCTTGTCAGGGCCTGAACGAGGATCAGACTGAAGCAATGATGAAATTACTTAAACTCTACGTCGGTGATTTGCCTGAGCCGTTTGCTTCACGCCGTCTCAATGTTCTCTCTTCAGAGGTCGACCAAATGTCTTTCGCCTGGTGGGGGCCAACCACAGATGGCGGTGACTACTCTTACCGACTCCAGGGGCCTACCCTCATCATTGAATTCGCAGGCCAAAATCTGGGAGGAGACCCTCACAACCACCTTCACTCGATGTATCGCGATCCCACAAATGAATACGGCGCTAAGCTGGGAAATTAAACCATCAGGTGAACTCCACCCGACGTCGCTTGGAGGACTTACCAATTCCAGGATTAAAAGTATTGGTTGGATCGAGCGACTCATAAAAGTTTTTTAGGGTGGAGTCTGCGTCATACATATGCCCGACATTGTGCTCCGCCGGGTACTTGGCTCCCTTGGCGTCCAGGTGTCTCAGCATCTTTTTCTTCATCGCCTCAATATCAGTGCCCTTCTTAAAGATGTAATCCTGATGAAAAACGTGGCACATGAAATGCCCGTAATACAGAGCTAGTTCGAGATGCTCCGTGATCTCGTCAGGCAACTCTTCGACCCATTCCTTATCATTGCCTAACAAAGCAATATCTAGAGCGAGAACCTCTTCGGTCGTTCTCTGATGAAGATTCTGGTAGCGAATCGCCGCTCCAGCCGCCGCAAACCGGTGCAATAAGGCAGCCTCCTGCTCTTGCTCGCTACACTCGAAGAAATCGACCCCTTCAAGCCGACTCCATTCTTTTTCAAGATAGCATCGAGCCTCGTCAATCCCCTCATCGCTCATGCTGAGGATGAGATAATATTCGAAGCGATCCCGATATTTGAGAAGTCGTTTCGGGAGATGCTGCGGGAACAACCGGCTCAAGTAATAAAGAAAGAGATCGGGTAGAAATTTGGGCAGAAAGGGAATCTTGTTGAGAAAATACTCGGCACTCGACTTGATGGCATAAGCCTTCGGGAGTTTCTCGGTTCCAAGATACTTGATCGATAAAAAAACGTCTTTGCCGTATCGTTCCGCCGTGTCGAAAATACCGCGATTCATGTATTCGCACATTTCTGGAAGCTCCTTGAAATTACTGAGGATATGATCGCGAAGTACGACAAAATCCTTGGCCCTGTTACTTCCTAACATAAAAACTTTCTTTCTCTTCGGGACCGGGTAGGTATCGACCCGAACCGCAAACGCAGCCACTTTACCGGCACTGCCACTCACCTCGTAAAGTCGCTCAGGGTCGGCGTTGTAACGGTTCGGAACTTTAGCATCGAGGTTCCGAATGCGATCCCCGTAACCCCGGTCAGAGGCCAGCTTGTCCATTCCCTCAAGATCCTCATCCGGGATTTCTCCTCCCTCGAGATTGGCGAATATTTCCTCGGGCGTTTCACCAAGATTCCTAATCCCCAGATGATTAACAAGGTTGAGATGACCCTCGGCATCGACCTGACCAAAAAGCGCCAACTCCGTGTAGGACGAACCACGCTTGCAGAGGGCTCCTCCGGCATTGTTGGCGATTCCACCTACAATCGTAGCCCCAATGGTTGTCGAACCAATGACGGAATGCGGCGCACGACCAAGCGGCTTCAGAAGTTGCTCGAGCTCGTGTAAGGTTGCCCCGGGCAACGCGAGCACCTGTTTTCCACCGTCCAGCAAGATGATCTTCCTGATACGGGTGATATTCACGATAACCACCTCACGATCGTAGTCGAATCCGCTAGGACAGGAGCCTTCAGTGAGACCGGTTTTAGTCGCCTGCATAATGATGGCGCAGTTTGCCTCGACACAGGTTTGAATGACTTTCCACTGCTCGAGTAGAGTAGCCGGAAACACGACAGCCGCCGCCCCGCCAGAACCGGAGCGAAAGCCGGAGCGATAGTAGGCCGTCCTGCGCTCCTCAGTGAGCACATATTTCTCACCAACCGTGGCGGCAAGCGAAGCAATAAGGCGTGGTTTAGACATGAAAATGACTGACGACCATCCTGCAGAACATTCTCGCGAAATTCAAGGTACGGAGAAGAGGCGCTTCAGCTGTTTCTTCTGGCGCTGATCAAACCACGTCGCGACGAGCCTCGATCTTCGCCTTCAAAAGCCCCATCAATGAGTAGAGACCGAAATAGGCTCGGTTCAGATAGATGGAATCAGCGGACCCTCGAGCCGGACGCACTTCACGAAAATCGTGATTTCGGCGCTGCTCGTCGCCCATTTCGAAAATACTTTCCATGTAGGACTCATCGGCAAAATCAAAGCTGCCTTCATGGAACGGTTTTCCAAGTAACTGAGTGCCGCGCTTCGCACTCTCAATGATTAGTTCACGGTCACGTGGCAAATCGTCAGGCGAAATAATTTCCAAAGTTTCGAGCGCCTCAATGAAGGCAGCCTCGTCCTCGACCACTTCAGGGTCTAGAAAACGAAAGTAATCCCGATGAAAGTCATCTCCAATCTGCTTGGTGCAGCCAAAATCAAGGACAACCACTTGTCCCTCGTCATCGACGAGGAAATTCCCAGGATGAGGATCTGCGTGAAACTGTTTTAGATGATGAATTTGGAAATGATAGAAGTCCCAGATTGCCTGAGCTACCGCATTGCGCCGGTCTTGGTCAGCTTCGTCCGCTGCGTAGCGATCGAGAGGTTGCCCGTCTATCCAGTCCATTGTCAAAACGCGGCGGTTAGAATATTCTGAATAATACCGGGGGAAGCGTATGCCCTTGATCTGGTCCGCTGTCGCTTCCGAAAGCGCTATGGACCGCTCCAGTTCAAGAGTATAATTCGTTTCTTCGAGGAGCCGCTCACGAACCTCTTGGAAGTAGGGCCCAACCTCTCCGGATTTCAGCCCAAGAATTTGCAGGGCCACTGGCTTCACCACTGCTAAATCGCTATCGAGGCTGTCGGCCACGCCAGGATACTGCACTTTCACAGCGAACCTTTGATTGCCTATTGTCGCGCGATGCACCTGACCGATCGATGCTCCGTGCATCGCTGATTGGGTGAACGTATCGAAAATTGCAAGTGGCTCTCTCCCAAATTCCCGCTTAAAGGTTCGGACCACGAGAGGATACGACAGAGGCGGAGCCGAATACTGCGCTTGAGCAAACTGCTTTCGATAGGCTTCCGGTAAGATATTTCGATCGATGCTGAGCATCTGGGCGAATTTTAAAGGGCCGCCTTTCAGCTTTGAAAAGGTGTCGTAGATCGCTCCAGCATTGGCTTCGTCCAATTCTTCGCTGTCAACTTGTGCTCCGACGGCACGTTTACCGTAGTGCCTCAGGTAATTCACACCAACTTTGGCTCCGGCTCCGGCGAGCGCCGTAATTCGGGACGCACGCCCGGCCGGAATTGATTGCTGTTCTGTGGCCATGAATCAATCAGACTTGCCCCAGCTGCGCCCGCTAAGAAATCTAAAGAGATCAAAAGCCGAATCCACCGCCTGAGTTCCAATCACATCAAACGCCAATCGCACCGACTTCTCGATGTAAGCATCTGTGCGCTCAAACTTGGAACTGGTATCGGCGAGATTGAATTCGATTACGGACAAAAAATGACCGAAGAGGCCGAGCGGATAGGTCCGCGTCATCGCGCCACGACATGCCACTTCACCATTAGACATGCCCTTTTCCAAAATTTCATCAGCCAACTCAGTAAAAGCTACTCGCATGCCGCAGAGACCTTTTGGAGGTTGGCCGCTGCTTTTATTCCATCTTGGAAAGCGCGCCAAAAAAAAGGAACGCTGGTCGAGGATTCGATCACAGAAGGCGTAAAGAAAAGTCAGTAAGCATTGGCGGCCGTTGAAGCCTGCCCAATCTTCCCCCGACCTGACGGAATCGAGGGTCTCGCGAACAGCTTCCTCCCAGAGGCTCGACTCGAGAGATTCGAAGGAACCAAAATGCTCGAAGAATTCACGCTCCCCAATCTCCAACTCTTTGGCAAACGCATACACTGAGGGTGGAGGATTTCCATGCTCCAACACGTAGTGCTGGTAACGCCCCATAATTTCACGACGGTCCATCGTTTGTGCTTACGTCTCCGGAGCCCGACCAGATGAAACAACAATCTCTTAGAACATCGGCTCGAGCTTTCAGAACTAGGCCTGAGCCTTCCTCGCAGCAATGAACGAGCGGACCGCCATCACCGTGAAGAAAAGGGTGACCACAGTCATAATAAGGATGAGATATGTCGAAGTCGCTCCCCAATCCAAAGAACCTTTGGCCATCGAGGGAATTATTCGTCCCAAGCCTGCGAGCGCGCCCAATAAGGAGAACAGCACGGCGATGTGCATACCTACCTTGGTATTCTTAAGGGCAATGATAGCTCCGATTAACATACCAATCCCAAAGAAGGCCGGAATCATGGCCGTAATAGACTGTTTCGAAGCGCCTAGCGCCTCCCAGGCGAAGTAGCCTAATAAACCAAGGACGATCAGAATAGCGGAACAGAGAAAGACAAGATTCTTCATTTGGATGCCATCAATTATTGCAGCAAAAGGTTGAGATGACAAATACCCAAAGCGGCCAATTAACACCGCAAAAGGACAACAGTCTCCGTCATAAAATAGAACATAAAGGAGTGGAGGTGACGCTTTCAGACGACAGAGGGCTGATTACCTGCCTCTCGCCGGGTTCAAGTTCTCCGCCGTCGCGGCTCTTCACACTTGTTTCCGGCTAGCTTGAAGTCGAGCTGCCGCTGCAGGCCTTTCGATTCGAACCTAACTCTTGATGACGAAAGGCCCTAGGGCACGGACCTTTGTAGTGGCAGAGAGAGTGGGATTATCTCATTCGCCTCGCTCACGAGATCTCTCCGTCCCGCTATCGCGCGACTCCGAGTCGACCTGCGGTTCAAATCCATTCCCCAATATCAACAAGGGCCAGCTCCGCTTCGCTGGGGCTGGCCCTTGTTGATGGCAGAGAGAGTGGGATTCGAACCCACGGTAGGTTGCCCTACACTCGATTTCGAATCGAGCGCCTTAAACCAGACTCAGCCATCTCTCCTTTTCACTCCGAGACGTCTTCTTTTCGGACTGAACGACGAGAACCCTATGCCGTTTGGCGTCGCTTTCAACCACCGCTTTTTCACAGCTAAGTTTGAGCGGTCTACTCGTCGTCGCCCACCACCGCATCGCGACCGTAGAATTTAACCTTACGCCTGATTTTCTCGCGTCCGTTAGTTTCTCGCCAGGCGTTCGTGTCACGGAGGCTGTAAACGCAACCGCAGTATTCCTGCTGATAAAACTCTTCGTTCTTAGAAATTTCGATCATACGCTGAGCACCACCCTGCTTCCGCCAGTTGAAAGTCCAGTAGGTCATCCCGTCGTGCCGACCTGCGGCTCGCTCACCGCAGCCGTTAATCTGGGCCATATTCTTCCAACGAGAGATCCCGAGAGTGCTGGAAATTAGGTTGAATCCATGCTCAGCGGCGTAATCCGCCGTCACCTCAAAGCGCATATCGAAGCAGGCCGTGCAGCGGATACCTCGCTCGGGCTCGTCTTCCATGCCTTTGGTTCGCGCAAACCAGTCCTTCGCATTGTAGTCCCAGTCAATAAAATCCATCCCAAGCTTTTCCGCGTAGCGAATATTCTCTTGTTTGCGGATTTCATACTCGTCCCGCGGGTGGATATTAGGGTTATAAAAGAAGATGGTCGTTTCAATCTTGGAAGCGGCCAACGCATCCATGACTTCGGCGGCGCATGGGGCACAACACGAGTGCATCAGCACCTTTTCAGCACCGTTCGGCGTCTCAAGCACAGGACGCTCATAAGTGTCCACGGAAAACCGAGACATATCGTCGTTGCCCCTGTCGTTTCCGCTCATTGATCGCCTACCCATGACATTTCATTAATTCTCTAGTTTCGCGGATACAATAAGAAAGCTTCGCGCCGTTTCAAGAAACGATCGATTTCAGGGTTCCAGCCTTGGCGGATCTTTTTCTTTGATTCCTGATCCAACGCCGCCTTGAGCGTTTTTTCGTGTCTCAAGAGAACATTTCCTTTTTCGGCGAGAGTGAAGGTATCGGGGTGAAGATCGTGAAGAGCACGCATCAGTGCGAGTCCAAGATCCAGCGGACGCAACTTGTCCCGATCAGTGATCAGAAAACGCACGCCCCCGCAGTCTTCACCATCAAAGACACTGGCATTTGGGGTGAATCGGGTCGGAAGAAATAGAATACCGGGAACGTTTTCTTCACTGAGTCTCGCCACCAACCTACCTTCATGAATCCAAGGGGCACCAATCTGCTCGAACGGGGTGACCGTGCCACGCCCTACTGATACATTAGTAAACTCAATTAAACCGACACCAGGGTAAAGCATCGCCTCGGTGACACTGCGAATATTCGGGGAAGGATTGATCCAGGGCAGCCCCAAATCATCAAGTCGTTTCGAAGGATCCCATCCCTCAACTGGAATGACCTGCAACTCGACCTCAATCTGACGTTCCGCGCGAAACAGCCGCGCCAACTCTCCAACGGTCATTCCGTGTTGCACCGGAATATCATGAAACGCGACGAAATCGTTCCCCTCTCCAGACCGAATCGGCCCATCAACGACCTGCCCTCCGATAGGATTGACGCGATCGAGAACAATAAACTTCACCTTGGCCTCAGCAGCCGCTTCCATGGCAAGACCCATCGTGGAGATGTAGGTGTAAAAACGACAACCGATGTCCTGGATATCGAAGATCAATACGTCCAGTCCTGCCAACTGCTTTCGAGTCGGCTTTCGATTCTCTGATTGGTAGAGGCTATAGATCGGCAAACCAGTCGCCGCATCCGTATCATCATCCACGGAGTCCTCTTCGAGAACTCCTCGAATTCCATGCTCAGGAGAAAACAAGGCGACCAGATCAACTCCTGAAGCCGATGCGAGCAGGTCTATGGTAGAGCGTCGCTGTCGGTTGATCCCAGTCTGATTAGTGATCAAACCGATCTTCATGCCAGCAAGCTCACTAAATCTATCACGCTCGAGAACATCAATCCCGTTCAATACTTCCTCATCTCCCCCTGCAGCGACCTGTTCTGAGATTGTCGGGCGATTCAACTCTTCGGCGAGTGGGATCGGTTCTGTGTAGCCAACCGCCTCGGCGACTATAGTTCCTACCTCGATGCGCAGGGGCTTCACACTGGTTCCCTCTGCCGGGTGGTTCCGATTCGTCAGTAAAATGACGAAAGTCTCAGATGCGGGATCGACCCATATTGAGGTACCCGTCCAACCAGTGTGACCGAAACCTTCCTTCGGGAATTTCTCCCCCCTTTGGTAAGCATAGGGAGAGCTGATATCCCAACCCAATCCACGTTCAATTCCAAGTTCCGCCGGCAACTGATTACGAGTCGCCTCAACCACCGTTTCCGCTTTGAGAATCACCCTATCTCCAACCTTACCTCGATTCATTAACATACGCATCATCAGGGCCATATCCTTCGCTGTGGAGAAGAGTCCCGCGTGTCCAGACACTCCTTGCATCCGTCTCGCGGTAGGATCATGCACTTCCCCGCGAATTAAACCGAAACCGGTGATCGCGGTCGTTGGAGCCACCCTTTCTTCAATCAGACCTAACGGGAGAAATCCCGTATCCCTCATCTTGAGGGGTCCAAAAAAGTGATCATCCACAAATGTATCAAGCCGCTGCCCGGATACCCGCCTAACAATTTCGCCCAACAAGATAAAGTTGACGTCGCTATAACGAAAGCGAGTCCCCGGTCGTTCCACCAATCCAATAGTGGCCGCACGTTTTACTCCTTCGTGGTAGCCCCAGAAATCTTTTTCGCTCAGATAGAGCGAAGGCGGGAGACCACTCTGATGGGTCAGGAGGTGGTGAACCGTAACGGCTTCTCGATCTGCCTCAGTCACCACTTCGTCCTCAAGGCCTTCCTTGACTCCACCTTCCAGAAATTCTGGAAGGTAACGTGATGCCGGAGCAGCGAGATCAAGAAGCCCTTCTTCGGCCAAAAGCAAAATCGCGGGAGTCGCCGCCAGAACTTTGGTCAAGCTCGCCACATCAAAGACGGTCTCAACCGTCATCAACTCCTCATCAGGCCAGATCATGCGTTTACCGTAAGCCTTCTGAAAAACTTCTCCTCTCGACTCCACCCAGAGAACAGCTCCCGGAATCTTACCTTCCTCAATCGCAGTCAGGATGACCCGATCCACTTTTTCCAACTTACCAAGATCAAGCGCCTCAGAAAGAGGGGCAGCCGAAAGTCCCGCCAAGACCATCGCCAAGGATACCCACCGGTTTTGGGAACATTGCAAGAGTTTCACGGAGAAGATACGAGGAAATTTCAGGGATCTTAAGAGGGCAGGTGAATCTCCCGACCCTCCCTATTCTGGCTCAAACCGGCACCTGAATCAATCCCGCTATTGAGTTTGGTTCAGGTTGACCAGATGTAAGCTCACCCATACATTCGCGGCGATGTTGCTCGTTATCGACAACTACGACTCGTTCACCTACAACCTCGTCCAATACTTCGGAGAATTGGGCGCAGAGATGGAGATCTATCGCAATGACCAGATCACGCTGGACGAGATTCGTAAAAAGGCGCCGTCACACATCTGCGTTTCACCGGGTCCCTGCACCCCTACTGAAGCTGGGATCAGCTGCGATGTGATTCGTGAGTTCGGCCATAGCACCCCTCTTTTTGGGGTCTGCCTTGGGCATCAGAGTATCGGACAGGTTTTCGGTGGGGACGTGGTTCGCGCCGATGTATTGATGCATGGAAAAACTTCACTGATTCACCACGAGGGCCAGAGTGTGTTTGCCGGGCTGGAGTCTCCTTTTGAGGCGACGCGCTATCACTCGCTCATTGTGGAACGGGATACCCTGCCCGATTGTCTTGAGATAACCGCTGAGACCGAAGACGGCATTATCATGGGATTACAGCATACGGAATTCCCCGTTCATGGGGTTCAATTCCATCCCGAGTCAATTCTCACCGCCTCCGGTAAGCTTATTCTCAAGAACTTTCTCAAGCTCTAGTCCATCCAAAATATTTGG
>DCQY01000036.1:63606-77054 GCA_002323995.1 Akkermansiaceae bacterium UBA1506
TTTGGCGAATTCAGGTGACTGGGGAGGATCGGTCCAACGTCTCACTCCCACGAAGCAGGTTCGCCGTTTTCCGCATTCTACCTTCGTCCAAACAGCACCCTAATGTCACATCGGCATCACGACTGAAATGACGCCTTGCAAGAAGCATTCTCTGATCGAGTCAATTCCCGCCCCGATCTATTGCAGGCAGTTCTCATACCAAACCACATTAGCCGTCGCTCTACCCGCATTTAGCAAGTCAAGGTCCCCGTCATAATCCATATCAACGGCTCGTAGGTCGTAAGACTCTTGATCCTCATCGATCACATGAACGGCAAAGCGCCCGTCCCCGTCGTTCTCGTACCAAGCAACACGCTGACTTTCGAATCCACAAGTGGCTCCGTCGAGATCACCATCTCCATCCAAATCGGCGAGGACAAGGCTGTGGGGACTTTTGATCGTTCGATCAATTTCATGCAACTTCCATTTCGGTCCTTCAAACCAGATCACGCCCTGGCTGTGCCCCCGTGAAGCAAGAAAGTCCATCATGCCGTCACCGTTCAAATCACCTGGTAGAATATTAGTGGCAGCCAGTTGGTTCTTAGCAATCACAACTTTCTCCCATGCTTTCCTCACCCCCGACGCTCCCGGATTTTTCCAGTAGGCAAACCAGTTCCCATCCTCGAAAGGCGCCCCTTTGGCCCCGATTGCAATTTCGCCCCAGCCATCTCCGTCCAAGTCACCGAAGCCGAAATAGTGACTTCCCCCGCGGGCCGTTCCATCAGCAAACACATAGCGTTCCCAATGGTCTGCCATCGTTGGATTCTTTGGTATTCTGAACCAAGCTACCGAATCAGCCAAAGGACCCTCGGGTAGGAAATTATTGATGATCAAATCAGGTTGCCCGTCATTATCGATATCGGCCTTGAGCAAGCAATGAATCCCCTGGATGTCGTGATCTATGATTCTCGCGGCCCATGCTCCTGATCCATCGCTCGGGTTTTCCAACCAAAACGGACTCTCTTTGGCCTGAGCGCCAGCCCAGTCCAGATCACCATCACCATCGACATCAATTACCTCGCTGTGAATCAGGTTTCCCTTGGGGTTTGAGAAGCGATGCAGCACGAGCTCTTCCCACTCCGGGGCGAGGAACAAGCTTACTGTCCCGGGATATCCTGAGATCACATCCATATCGCCGTCTCCATCAAAATCAGCGGCCACAGCGGTGCTCGTTCGGCCGCTCTCCGTGATCAGGTGCTTCTTCCAAGCCCACGCTTCTTCGGCATGACCCGTGAACGCCAGCAAAGCGATTATAAATCCGAGCGTATTTTTCATTGAAAACCTTGGAAAAACTCTTCTTCCTTTTGAATCAAACCATACGGAATATGCGATGTCACTACCGAAGCAGTAGCAACGTCACCGGTCTGGCCTACCTCATGAAACTCCGAACTATTTTCTCTCTAATCGTTGGTTTGACCACCGTTTCGGGCAACAGTGCGGAGAAAGCATCCATCTGGAAACTATCCGACGAAGACTCTGCGGTCTATCTCGCTGGCTCCGTTCATCTACTGCGTGAAAAAGACCTGCCATTTCCAGATGTCTATAACACGGTCTACGCGGACTCCGAGGAGCTGGTCTTCGAGATCGACATGAAGGAAATGAACGCTCCCGGTGCTACCATGAAGATGCGAGAACTCGGCACACTTCCAGTTGGCGAAAGGCTCAGTGACTATCTCAGCGAGGACACGCTGCAGGCCCTCAACAAATACCTGCGCGAGAATAATCTGCCCAGTGGGATGTTCAACCGTTTCACTCCGGGCATGGTTTATCTCACCATAGGGTCGATGGAAGCTATCCGTCTCGGTGCTCGGCCGGATCTCGGACTGGAGATGCAGTTTCACAAGAAGGCGGAAAAGGATGGCAAACCAGGCAGTGGGTTGGAAACGACAGAATACCAGATGTCTCGATTCAATGAAATCAACATCGAAACGCTCGACGTACTGATCGGGGAGACCGTCGAAGGCTCCAGCGAAGCCGAAAAAACGCTCGATGCGATCATTGGTGCTTGGCGAGTGGGAGATACGGAAGGCCTTAAGCAACTCGTCTACGAGGAGATGGCCGAAACACCTGACGTCCTCAAAATCCTTCTTGTCGACCGGAACAGAAACTGGATTCCCGTAATTGAAAAAAAACTGGCCGGCGATAAGAACGTCATGTTCATCGTCGGGGCTGCACACCTTGTCGGAGAGAGCAGTGTGATCCAGTTGCTCGAACAAAAAGGACTCAAACTCACTCAACTTGGCGGCGAATAATTTGTCCCGATCCAACTTTTTACATGAGCTCTGAAAACCAACTTATCGTCTATATCAAACCCGGATGCCCTTGGTGTGTTGATGCGGTTGCTTATCTGAAGCGGGAAGGCTTCACGTTTGAGGAGGTCGATGTGATGTCTGATCCTGAGCAATATTGCTACATGCAGAAAATCTCAGGTCAAACCTGCGCTCCGACTCTCACCTGCGGAGACCTAATCTTGGCGGACTTCGACGTCGACGAAATGACTGAGTTCTTCAACGAGCACAATATCACGGCACCCAGCAAATAGCAGAGCAGCGAGCTCAAACGCTCAGATCAACGCATTCCGAGGCGACCACCGTTGGCCTCAAAATCTTTAAGGAATCCCTCGATGGCGGCGTCGCGCGGAACACCGAGGTGAAGTGCCTTGAAGTAGTGCTCTTCAGCTGCTTTCGGATCAGGTTGATCCTTGGTCGCGTGGAGGACCGCAAGATTAAAGTGAGCATCTCCGTATTCGGGATCAATGGATACCGCATTGGTGAAAGCGCGCTCGGCACGAGATACCCATCCCTTGCGGGTTGAAATCACACCGACACAGTTGTGTCCCTTGGCATTTTTTGGATCATGGGACAATCCTTGCTCGAGGCTTGCCAGCGCATCGTCCAACTTGTTCTGGAGGAAGTAAGCCCTTCCCAGAAGGTAATGCGCAAGCCCCGACGAATCATTGATCGCAAGGGCTTTTTCGAGGTAATACTCTGCTTCGGAGTAATTCTTCATCGAGACCTTGAGCACCCCTAGATTGCAGAGACACGGCACACTTTTGGGACGGTAATGGAGATATTTTAGAAAACCGGCCTCGGCCTCGCTGAGGCGGCCCTCGCTAAAATCAAGGCGGGCTGATTTCTCAATCTGAGAAAGTTCGACCCCAATCTTCTGATCCTTCACCACCTCCACCGATCCCTGACCCCCACCTGAAGCAACGAAGGTTCCTGACATGCTTCCCACGGCTGTATCTCCACCAGTGGGAGGAACCGTAAAATCTCCGTTAGATTCGGCCGCTTCCACAATCTCTTGGAATTGGGGAGCCTTAAACAGTTCCTTCTCTTCATCGGTCAATTGAGAACCGCGGGCCATATCGTCGATCAAACCGAGCAGCGTATCAGACCTAGCTCCAACCTTTTCGAGCTGTCGGATGAGGAGCTCCTTGGCTTGCTTCATCTGGGCTTGGCGGCGCAGCTGCTTGAGGACCATGGATCGAAGCAATTCATTTTCTTGTCGCTCCATCGGCGAAGCACTGGCAAGGGCATTTTTTTCTTCCGCCGACAGCCCATCGGAAAGCATCTCAAGTTTGCGCTGCAGTTGATCGATACTCTGCTGGTGACGTTGGTTGTCTGTAAGAAGTTGGTCACGCTCAAATTTAATCTTGGAGATCTCTGACTTCAGCATCGCAATATCTTTGTCCTTTTCCTTGTTCAGTTCGGACAAGCTCGTTGCCAGTTGCTCAGCGCGGTCAAGTTGGCCAGTCAGCTCGCGATTGCGCTCCATCAGATCCTTTAGCGCGCTACCACTTTTCCCCTGCCCCTGCACCACTTCGGCGAGATTGTCTCTCTCTCGCTCGAGTGAGGCAACTCGGTCCTTAAGCTTGTCAATTTCTCCCTGAGAGCGACTCAGCTCGGCGACGAGATTTGCATTGCGATTAGTCGATTCCTCGAGTTGCTGCGTTGCTTCACGAAGCAGGCCCTTAAGTTGATCAATTTTCTGCTGAGCCTCAACCCCACCCGGGCCATTCTCAGCGGCATTGATCTGACGCTGAAGTTCAGAGCGACTTGACTGCGCTCTAGCCAAATCCGCGTTCATGCTCTTAATCTCGTTTTCCCGCTCAGCGATGAGTCGTCGCTGCTTCAGATTCTCGCTATTGAGCCAATCAATGAGCCTGTCTTTTTCAGCCAACTGATCATAGATAGAAGACGCGATTTCTCCGACAGAGGATCGAGTTCCATTTGGCTGCTCGGGCGGCATGCCGTCCCCGCCGGGGTTGACGCGAGGAAGATTCAGGTTTGAGGTTCCGGTTTCCCACGACGGAAGCGCAAACTCGCCACTACCAGACTGAAGTTCGAAAGTGCGTTCGGTCGCACGATTGCGAGGCGGCGAAGGCGGCGGGGCAATTTGCACCGAGGGGATCCCGGGCCTACCGCCACTCGGAGGTATCGGATTGGCGGCCGGATTACTTGGGTTTGGTGTCTGGGGAAACTGCCCGGAGGGGAGTGAACCCGGCGCGGAAGACGCCCTAGGGTTAGAGCGGGAACTCTCCAATTGCTTTAGTTCATCGCGCTTCTCCACGATAATTTGGCGGCGGTGGCGAACTACTTCCGGCTGAAATTCGGGAAACGCCTGCGCGAGGTGATCGTAAAGAGGCTTAGCCTCGTTAAGTTTGGCGAGCGAATCGAGATAGTTACCCTGCTTCTCCGAGTCTTCTGCAGCCTGAATCAGCAGGTAGGCCCGATACCAAATATCAGACGGGTCGAGATAGTAAGCCTGGTCCTGCTGTGCTTTTGCTAAATGAGCGACACCTACAAAGACGCCTACCACGAGGGCTAAAGCCATCGCGGTCGATCTTTTTGCAAGGCCGAGCATGAGTCTCATGGAAACTGTTAGTTTGGGGAAGGGTTGTCTGAGGGGACAATGCAACGATTTTGCGCAGTAGCCAAGCGGAAAAACGGCCTTCCAAACGCCAAAAACTTCCACCTCTCGTTTCCTAATATTACCCGCTAACTCTCACCTCTAATCCAGGCGGGTGCTGATTTTTACCAAAAATTCCGCTTCCTTGCACCCCCTGGCGAGAAAAACCTTGGGCAAACAATTCTTTTGAAATTATGGTAAATAAAGAATTCCTAATTGGGTTCGCGTTGTTGACCACTCCCATAAAACAATCGAAACGCACCCCATATTAGCGGTGGCAGTGCCGCACTCAGCCCGAGAGCCAGCAAAGGTTGATCCTGACCTGTGTGACCAATCCAAGCGAAAACGAATCCCATCGGGATACTTCCTGTGCAAAGTGCCGCGGCAAAACGTCCAAATGGCATTTTTGCAATCCCAGCGAGGCAGGTAATTACCTCAGGAAGAACCGGCATCCATCGCGAGAGCGCGATGAGCCACCCTCCCGTCTCCCCCTTGAAGAGCCGCTCCCCCTCCTTGATCCCATTTTTCCCTGTGAGCCATGCAGCGGCCGATCGACCTAGCTTTCTTGCCAATCCATAAGCGAGTAATCCTCCTCCAATCGAACCTACTGCTGAGAGGATTCCCCCGAGAAACCAACCATAGACCAGCCCGAGGGCAGACATGACAACCGTCCCAAGGATGGGAAGAAACAGATCAACCACGAGAAGCCCTATCCCTGCAGCCCAAGCCCAGGTTCCTGCGGAGCGTAGCCAAACCACGGTGTTTTCCAACGACATGGCAGACTCGAACGCACCACCCCAAATCAAGAAGGGGATAATGACGAGGAGTGCAAGGATGACGAAAAAGATGAAGAGACGCTTCATATCCGCGAGCGTTCGTTTTTACTACCATTCGTCCCTCTGCGCGCTAACTTTTTTCATGAAACCCCGTCCGAAATCCGTTGATCCCGCTATACTTCACGAGCTCGCTCACAACGTTATCAGAAAGGCGAAATTTCCAATGCTTGCTACGGTCGACGAGAGCGCCCAGCCCCGACTCCGGCCGGTCTCACCAGTCCGAGTCGACGATGACTTCACAGTTTGGGTTGCTAATTTGGCAGGCTATCAGAAAACCGGCCAGATCAAGGCTAATCCAAAGGTTGAACTTGCCTACCTTGAGCCCGACCACGATCAGATTCGGATCACCGGAATAGCACATGTTGAGACTCACCCTCAAACGATTGAAGCTATCTGGTCTTCCAATCCCCTCCTCAAGCAATATCTCGGATCACCCGAAAACCCGGAGTTTGTCCTTTATCGTATCGAGCCCGATCAGGTCCGCTTCATGCGCGAATGGGCACTCGACTATCACAATGTCCCTCGTCAACCGACCTAGGCATAGACCAATCATCATTCCTTCCAGCGGCATTCATGGAAACTGACTCCACCACTCCGAAAAGTAAGGTCGGCCTTCTTACCGCTATCGCGATCGTTGTGGCCAGCATGGTTGGAACCGGCGTATTCGGCAGCCTTGGGTTCCAAGTTTTGGGCATACCCTCGGGCTTTCCCATCATTCTGCTTTGGCTAATCGGTGGGGTGATCTCGTTCTGCGGCGCGGTGTGCTACGCCGAGATTGCCTCGGTCTTTCCGCGTTCAGGAGGCGAATACCACCTTCTCACCAAAACGTGGAGTCCGTTCATTGGTTTTCTTGCTGGGTGGTTGTCCGTCACCGTTGGCTTTGCTGCACCGATCGCACTCAACGCTACCCTGATGGGGACTTATCTCAGTTCAATTTTTGGCATTCATCATCTCGCCTTCTCTCTTCCCACTGTGATTCTGGTGACTCTAATCCATCTCGGAAGCCTCACTGTCATCGAAAGCTTTCACCAGTTCTTCACCTACTCCAAGGTTGCCCTCATTTTGGCTATTGGGGTGTTGGGATTTGCCGTAGGAAACTCGCAAGGCATTTCTTTTCTGCCCGAGGAAGGCGACATGGAACTGGTCACTTCCGGGGCTTTCGCCATTTCCCTGATCTACGTGCTTTATGCCTACTCTGGTTGGAATGCCGCTACCTACATGATGGACGAAGTAAAAAAACCGGAGCGTAATGTCCCCCTTGCCCTCCTTATCGGAACCCTCTTTGTCACGGTGCTCTACATCTTTGTGAACGCCGCGTTTCTCTACTCAACTCCAATCAATGATCTGAAGGGAGAGTCGGAAGTCGGGCTCATAGCGGCTCAGTCAATCCTTGGTCCAAAAGGGGGAATGATCATGGGTATCCTGATCAGTTTTGGACTCATTTCCTCAATTTCATCTATGGTCTGGGCAGGTCCTCGCGTGAGCGCTGCAATCGGTCGCGATTACCCTGGTCTTCGTTTTCTTGAGCGGACAAACAAGAATGGCATCCCAGCCATCGCCATTCTCATTCAGGGCGCCATCGTGGTGGCGCTAGTTTTATCCGCCACCTTTGAGCAACTCATCAATTACGTGCAAGGCTTGTTAACGATTTCTTCGTTATTGGTCGTCACAGGAATCTTCTTCCTTCGAGTTAAACGGCCTGACATTAAGCGCCCCTACAAGGCTTGGGGCTATCCCCTCACACCGGCTATTTTTGCGCTGACGAGCGGGTATGTTCTTTGGTTTCAGATCAAGGAGAAGACAGTCGAATTTGGCTGGGGAATTGCAACTCTAGCACTCGGCGCCGGGGTTTATGCCGCTATGATCCATTTCAGGAAAAGGGCCAAAACTGAGCCTCACAACTCGAATTAGGAGGCCTAGTTGCCAAGAATCAGGGTTAATCCCCGTTAAATCAGGCAAAAATGGGCATCCTTAAGCACAAATCGCTTGCAGGCTTTAGTTAACTTTCCTTAAATAAAATCTGCCCACTCAGTTTCTTGAACCTTTTTGGCTGAACAACACCCATCTGGCAACGTGCCCGGCTCTGGAAGCCGTGATTCGTCAAATCGCGCCTCCAACGTGTTCCGCATGCCCGGAGCTCTTGGCTCGGAACCTTCGAATGCTTCGCATCACCTCGCTCCAGCCATATCTGAAGGGAGCCAATTAACGGCGCTCAATGCTCCGAAAGTCGATTGGAGCGAGGTACTTGATCAACTCCCCTACGGATTGATCGTTCTCGGGCCGGGACAGGACCTCCAGTACGAAAACAAAGTCTGTCGCGACTTTCTTGGTTCTACTATTCGGGATAAAGGCGGCATCGAAGATTGGTTGGCTTCAGCTTGTCCCAGTGACAAGCATCGCGACCGCGTCATCGATTCTTGGCGAGATCACATCTGGCGCAACCAACTGACCCGCAGCTTCACCTTAAGAGGAGCTGATCAGAAAATTCGGGAAATCGAGTTCCGTTCCTCACTCCATGCAGACGGCACTTTCACCGTCACCCTGCAGGATGTCACTGATCTCCACCGTGCCGAAGAAACTCAGCGTCACAATAAGCTTAAGTTCCGGGCTATGTTTGCCCATGGGGGTGACGGAGCCGTCCTCGTCGACCGGACAGGTCGAGTCATTGACGCCAACCCCGCCTTTCTCAACTTTGCTGAGCTTTCGCTAAAAGAAATCCACCTATCGACCCTAGCGAGCCTGCTTAACCCCGAAGATGCCTCCACACTTGCAGATGCCCAGAAAGTCTGGACGGAGAATGAGTTGCCTAATGCTCCCGAGACCATCACCAAAGGTGTCTGGCTGCGAACTCGCTCCAAGGAGAAGCGAACCGAACTCACCTTCTGCCCCGTCGGAGATTCCAAAGAAAATCCTCCGATGGGCATCTACCTGTTTCAGATCGGTGAAACCGCCGAATCGCGAGCAAAGTTACTCGGCAAGTTGCAGAAAGTGGCTATCAAAGCTCAGGCTCTTCTAAAGGCAGTTCCTGATCTCGTTCTTCTGATCAATAAAGATCTCACCGTCGCGGACTTTGTTCCCCCATCGTCACCATGGAAGGAACTCAAACCCAACGGCAGTTGGCGAGGTCAATCCCTCAATGAAGTCTGGCCGATCTTTGGAGAAATCGTCGAAGAGTCGCTGCTTCCTGTCTTTACCCAAGGAAAGACAATTCAGGCAGATATTGAAGGTCGTGGGGCCAATCCCTTCGATTTCAACTTCACTTTGTGTTCTTGCGGTGACGACCAAATGCTTGCGGTTATACGAATTCTTTCTCAGAAGTCCGTAGGCCGCGTCAACGGATGGACAACCCCAGTTTTCGAAATGACATCACAAGCCATTATCGTGGCCGATATTGATGGCAAAATCCGCGAAGCCAATTCGGCCTTCGCCGAGCTGACAGGACTATCACCGAGCGACCTCATAGGGCACTCTGTTTCTGAACTCTATCGCACGGACCAAGGCCTAAAAGAACACCTTGCGAGTCTGCAAACTCACTCAAATCCCTGGAGTTGCCAACTTCCCCTCCTTCTTAAATCTGGCCGTGAACTCAATGTCATAACCGACTTCGTGCCGGTGTCAGAGCAAGGCTCACCCGCCTGTATCGTTGGGTTTGTCCGCAATGCCACTACCCCTCTAGAACAAGAGCGGACAGGTCTGGACAAAAGCCAACACCGCTTTAGGAACCAGCTCCAGCTCGTCACCAGCCTTTTCAGCCTCGAACCGCAGGGGACTGCGGCACGCGACGCTTTTCTCAAATGGCAGATCCGTCTGCGCTCCGTCGCTCAAACGATGAATGGCGATCCTGATGCAGGAGTGCAGGTAGTTCCAATGGTCCGAACGATTGCTGACGAAATCTGTTCATTGACCGGTCACGGTCCAGGTAGTCGTGAAATTGAAATTACCGGCGACGAAGGCCTCCGAATTAACCGCGCGAATTCCGATCCTCTAGCCCTCATGATCGGCGAAATTATGCGACTGATTCTTGGCCACCGTCAGTACGGCTCCGGGCCTCAGTTGTCTTTAAGCTTTCATCGCGACGATGAACGCAATATTTACCTCCGTGTGAAGCCCGGCGAAAACCGCCGCTTTATTTTCACCGATGAGGACAGCGAAATTGAAATTCTAGAGATTCTCACCGTCCAGATGGGCGGCGAACTGGCTCCTCTCGCCTCCGAATCAAACCTCGCCTGGGAACTTAAGATCCCGGCCGAACGATCTTGATCCACTCCTTCTCCTTCTCAGGCATAGAAAGAGTGTGATTATAGTTTTTAATCTGTAAATTATAGCAATTCCAAGCTAGCGTCTCAACATCCCTTTCCTCTTTGCCAACCCTGCATGGACGACCTGCCCGCCAATCGATTGCGAGTCCTGATCGTTGAAGATGATCGGATCACCGCGCGCGATCTCGAAGAAACCCTGAAACGCAGAGGTTTCATCATCGCCGGCGTGGCCTATTCGGCCGCCGAAGTTCCGGCAATCGTAAGCTCGAAGCAGCCTGAAATCGCTCTGCTTAATATTGATCTGGACAACACTTCGTCTGGCATTGGCCTCGCGAAAGAACTCCGAGAAAAATATAACATTCCCGTGATTTTTATCACGGGATACTCGGAAGAAACACTCCATGAAAAGGCTCGCGAAGCTAAGCCCGCCGGTTTCATCCGAAAGCCCTTCAGTGATGATGAACTCACTGCCTGCCTGGAGTCTGTGGTAGAACACAACGTTGCAAGCGAACGCCTCAGCGAACGCCTCCCGTCGATTGAAGAAGTCTCTGCCCATGTCAGCCAAGGCGTAATCGCCACCGATCTTGACGACAAAGTAGTTTACCTAAATGCGGCCGCAGAATCGATGACCGGCTGGAGCCGCGAAGAATCGATCGGCGCTGCGCTTGCGACCATCATGCCCATCGATCGTTCCAATTCCAATCGAACTTCATTCAAAAGTCGCAACGGCTTGAGTCACGCGATTGCAGAGCGGTCTGAACCCATCAAAGCCGATGACGGCGAAGCACTTGGAGTGGTTACCGTTGTAGAAATCCTACCAGAAAAACCAGCACCAGATGTTTCCGAAGGGTTGCCCGACAAGTCTGAAGCTGAATCTGCCAAAAAAGAATCAAACCCCGCCGAAACGCTGCCTCCTGCTCGTTCTGCTGCAGTTCAAAAGATCGCCGAACTCTCACGTGACCCCGCCTTTCGAAGCCTCATTAAAAACCGCGAAACTCCTCAACCATCGGTGGCATCCGAAACTTCCACACCACCCGAGCCTACTCCGCCGTCGGTCTTCTCAGAGTCGGCCGAGAGTATCTTCACCGCAGCCGGAGCCTCACTTATCGATGACTTTGGTGATCCTCTGATCAGGATCAATGAGGACGGTACTATCAGCGATGCCAACGCTGAAGCCCGGACCGTTTTCAATGACGGCAAACCTCTTGTTGATCAGGACTTCTGGAGCTTCTTTTCTGAACAGGAACGAGAAAATTACATGGATCAGATTGATCGGCCTCTCGTGGATGGTCGACGGCACCGGTTCGACTTTCATGACTCAAACCACGGACGCTGGTTCGAAGTCCGAAACTATAGAACAGCTGGCGGCATCCTTGCCCTGTTCACTGACATCACTTCTTCAAAACTAGAAACAGCAGAATCCGTCCGCCAGCAGCGACTCGAAGGTCTAGGCCTGCTCGCGCGTGGCTTCGCTCACGACTTCAATAATCACCTAACCGCGATCACCGGTAATATCAGCCTCGCCAAGGAGCGTTACCAAGAGGACGCTGAGCTTCAACAGATGCTGTCAGAAGCACAATCTGCCGCCACCGGCGCTACGGGCTTAGTTCAGCAACTGATGACTTTTGCGAGAGGTGGTCGCCCGATTCGCAAGCGAACCCGCATCTCGGAAGTAATCCGGCGCATCCTTAACGAACAGCGACTGCAACATCCGGACATCCGCTATCAATTCCAGGCTGCAACCATCGATCTAGTTGCCAACGTCGATCCTGCTCAAATCGGACGCCTCGTCGAGAATCTGGTTTCTAATTCGGCGATCGCCATGCCAAATGGAGGTGTCCTCATCATACGCTGCGAACGGGTTCAACCGGAACAAGTCATCCGAATTCGTGGTTCTCACACTCCAGAAGAACAAGATCACCTGCTCATCGAAGTGATCGACACTGGCATCGGCATGAGCGAAACCGCTCTGGCTCGCGTTTTTGAGCCTTACTTCACCACTCGTAAAGAAGACAACGCCAGCGGCATAGGCCTAACGGTCTGCGAATCAATTGCCAAGGCACATGGTGGATTTATCCAGCTTCAGTCCAAGGAAGGCAAGGGCACCATTGCTACCTTCTGTGCTCCTCTGGGACTACATGCCAGCAGCGCCGACGATAAACCGCCCAGAGCCAGCTACCCAAATTTTGATATTCAAAATCTAACCGAGAAAAGAAAGACCCCAACCCAAAGTGAACCCATTCTCGTCGGTACTCGAATCCTTATCCTCGAAGATGACGCTCCCATTCGTCGCCTCATGGCCGCCACTTTACGTCGTGCTGGTCACGAAGTTGTAGAAACAAAAGACGGACGAGAGACGATCGCCATTTACCGCGAATCGATGGAGAGGGACGAAAAGTTTCACCTACTCATCTGCGACCTCACCATTGAGAATGGAGTGGGTGGCGTCGAGACCATGCGACAATTGGTCGAAATGGACCCCGAGGTGCTGGCGATTGTTTCCAGCGGCTATTCTGATGCCCCGGCCATGTCCAACCCTTCCGGCTATGGATTCAAGGGTGTTCTGCCAAAGCCTTATGCGCCAAGCGAACTTCGTGCTGCGGTCCACCGCATACTGGTAGCCCATCGCATTATTTCCTGAAGTTGAGACGATCAGGCTGGGAGCACCTACCTTGGGCCAGACATTAGGTTTCTCCTACTCCTTAGCAGGAGAATCTTCGTCGGACTCCGGTTCTTCTGCGGAAGATGCTTCAGTCGCGGAATCCTCTTCAACCTCCGGGATTGCTTCGCCCTGCTCTTTCTCAGCAGGCAAGCGGTCAGCTAGGGCCTCTTTCTCGGCTGATCCCTCGGCTTGCGGTATTTCATCGGGTGAAGTAGCTCTAATCTCCTCAGTTGCCTCAGTTTTAGTCGAGGTCTCGGTTACTTTTTTGTGGTCCGGAGACTCTTCAGCGGCAACCTTCTTCTTCGTTAAAGCTTTTTCGGGAGTTCTCGGTTGTTTTCCGATCACTACGCAAGTATCCGGAAACTCGATCACATACCCTTCTGCAGTCAGCCAACGCAGATCCGTTAGGATTTTTTTAGCTCCTTCGCTCATCTCTAACTCCTCAGTCACCGCGCCCTTCTTCTGCTTGGGCTTACTAAAATCATCAGCGAGGGCATCCAGCAAATCGACCACCTTAGAACGCGGATTAGCAACGATGTAATCAACTATTAACTGGACCTGTTCTGTCAACGAAGTGCCCTCCCCTATAGATCGGGGACGGACCACAGAAACGTGCAGCGCTTTCTTGCCCCGCTTAAAAAACTTCAGACCCTGCTTTTCAAAAGCGCGACATAAAACTTGGATCAGGGCGAGTGGAAATCCACGGCGAAGCTTTTCGCTCTCCTGCTTCAAATGAGCCAG
>DCQY01000055.1 GCA_002323995.1 Akkermansiaceae bacterium UBA1506
TGATCGATCCCGAAGTTCTGCAGGTTGATGAAGAGGCCGAATATGAGAATGACCCAGAAGGTGGGTTCATTGAGCGATAGACCAAAACTGCCGAGTGAGAATTTGTCCGATTCGCTGGCGATGGAGAATACCTGCCCGGCTCCTTCCGGCATTCCGGAAAAGATGACGCCGAGACAGAGAAAAATTCCGAGGGTCAGTACGATGCTTTGCACCACGTCAGTCCAGATCACGGCTTCGATGCCACCAATGAGGGTGTAGACGGTGACGAGAACGCCGGTGACGATAATGATCGTAAAAACACTCCAGCCGGTGAGCGGGGCAAGGGCAAGGGCGACGAGGTAGAGAATGGTTCCGACCCGTCCCATTTGGGTGAGCAGGTAGCATACCACCGCGTAGACCCGGGCCCATGGTCCGAAGCGTTCTTCAAGGTGGGTATAGGCGGAAACGGTCCCTGACTTCCGAAAGAAGGGAACGAAGTAGCGTGTCGCAACCCATGCGGCGAGAGGAAGTGAAAGGCCGAAAACGAAAGGGTTCCAATTGGCGTCGAAAGCCTTCCCTGGATTGGCGAGAAAACTGATGCTACTGACAAAGGTTCCGAATATAGAAAGCCCCACCGCCCAACCGGGCAGGGCACCGCCGGCTGCCATGAAGCCTTCGGTCGTCTTTGATCGCTTCGCCAGCCAAAGGCCGAGCCCGACGACGCAGACGAGGTAGGCAACGAGGACAATCAGGTCGATGGTTTTCATGGGGAGGCTTTCCTGAACATCAGTTCTCGGTGCTCTTTGGGAATTGTTGGGCAAGCCTGCGAGACAGTTGCTTCACCTCCTCGTCCCGTTCCACTGCGATATTCTTCGTTTCTCCGGGATCGCTGGTGTGATCATAGAGTTCCCGGGCGATGACTTCTCCGTCTTCAATCGCACGCCATTCGGTGTAGCGTCGATCGGCGGTTCGAATCGAGTAGCCCCAGGCTTTCCAATTCGACGGAGCACCGTAGAAGGGCTGCTGATGCTGGGTGAAGGCAGCGTCTTGGACGGAGGTGGTCGGATCTTGAATCACCGGGGCAAGGCTGACGCCTTCAAGCCGCTGACTCAGGTTATCGTCGATTCCCGCCATCTCCGCGAGAGTGGGGTAGAGGTCTAGCAGTTCTGCCAGCGAATCGGTCACTGCTCCCTGGCTGTTGGATACTCGTGGATCCGCAATAATGAGGGGAACGCGGGCATCGAGCTCGAAGTTACTCGTCTTTCCCCAGAGCGATTGCTCACCAATGTGGAAACCGTGATCGGAGGTAAAGACGACGATGGTATCATCGGCATGACCACCTGCCTCCAGTGCATCGAGGATCTTTCCGATCTGAGCGTCCATAAAGGTAATTGACGCATAGTAACCATGGCGGAAGTGACGGATCTCTTTCTCGGTGAAAGGTCGGTCCTGCGGTGTGGTGCCGTAGCTCCTGATTTCGCGAGATTCATGCATGGCGATGTCGGGAGCTCCTGCCGGCTTGGCTGCCGGAGAAGGCGTCGGTATCTTCATCGGATCGACGAGATCCCAGTATTTCTTTGGAGCCACGAACGGGAGATGAGGGCGCCAGAATCCAACAGCAAGAAAGAAGGGCTGTCCGTCGATCGGATGCTCGCGAAGCATCGCGGCGGAAAGGTTCGCGATTTGGCCGTCGCGGTAAAGCGTGTCCGGTCCGTTGGGGGCTTCGGTTGTTGGTGCCTTTTCGATGTTTAATTCCCGCAGTGCTTCGGGAGTGTTGGTGAATACGGTGTCTGCGGCATGGGTGCCTTTGAATAGCACTTCATCGATCGACCAGGAGCGACGGTCTTGTGTTTCTCCCATATTGTGGAACACCTTGCCGATGTTCTGACAGAAGTAGCCGTGATTCTTGAAGTGCTCCGGAAAGGTGATGAGCGTCGATCCTCCCGGTGCGACATCTCGGAATCCCTTGCGAAGATCGTCGACTTTTACGGTGGTAGGGCGCAGACCGGTGAGGAATGATGAGCGGGAGGGATTGCAGACGGCCTGCTGGCAGTATGCTTTGTTGAAAACAAGGCCCCTCGCGGCAAGGCGGTTGAGATTGGGTGTAACAGCCGCTTCGTCGCCGTAGGGACCGATCGCACAATTGAGATCGTCAGCGACGATGAAGAGAACATTCGGTTTTTCGCCAGCGAAGGAAAAAAAGTTCGCAGCGACGATGTAAAAACAAAGTAGTAGTTTTGTCATTTGGTATTGTCATTGACGTCATCGTTCCACTCACTCCAAGCGTTCGAGAGTTCTGTCACAAGTTTCTTATGGTCCTTCGCCAGGTTGGTCGTCTCCCCGGGATCATTTTCTAGATGAAAGAGTTGTGGCTCCTTCCCGATAATACAAAGTTTCCAAGGACCATGGCGCACGGCACGGGCATTACGTGTGCGCCAGAAGAGGGGGCGTGGAGCAAGATCGTTTCCTTCTAAGAGGAAGGATGACAAATCGGCGCCGTCGGAGTTAGGTGCGTCGCTTCCTGCCAAGGCCAGCATCGTTGGCATCCAGTCGTTGCTGTGAGTCAGGGCGGCGGTGGTTCCCGCTTCGATGCAACCTGGCCATGAGATGATGAGTGGCACGCGATGTCCTCCTTCATAGACTTCTGTTTTCTGACCCCGGAACCCTCCATTGCTCGAAATGTTTTGAAATGCTTCCCGATAGTTGAGGTATCCGCCGTTGTCCGAGGTGACAATCAGGAGGGTCTGTTCCGTGAGCCCTAGGTTATCAAGAGTTTCCATGACGCGGCCAACGCTGTCGTCAAAAGCTTCCAACATCGCTTCGACATGGGGTGCGACATTCGTCGAGTCCGGGATGGTTCCGAACTTGTCACGAGTGTAGTCGGTTCCGGCGACACGGTGAGGGGGATCGTCACGACCTTGCCACGGAAAATGGATGGCGAGGTGAGGAAGATAAAGAAAAAAGGGAGAGTCGCGATTGGCTTTGATGAAGTCCAAGGCATGCTCCGTGAGGAGGTCTGTGGTGTAGCCAGATTCCGGAACTAATGTTTCACCGTCATACCAGTCCGGGTAGCCTGAGCGGTTGATCCGAGTGTGGAAGTCTCCATCGCCACCGAGAAGGCCGCGAAAGGTTTCAAAGCCCTGACGGGTTGGAAGCAGTGGGGCGGAGTAGCCGAGGTGCCATTTGCCGAAGCACCCTGTTGCGTAACCAACTTCGCTTAAGCATTCGGCGAGGGTTACAGCTGCAAGGGGAAGGCCCACTTTGCGATCGTCCCGAGCAGAGAGTGCGCCGTCAAATTCAGGACCGAAACGCTGCGGATAAAGGCCGGTCAGGATGGAAGCACGCGTCGGACTGCACATTGCGCCAGCCGAGTGATAGTCGGTGAAACGCAATCCCTTTAAAGCGAGAGCATCAACGTGCGGTGTCTCGTTAGTCTTACTACCATAGCAGCCGAAGTCGCCATACCCGATATCGTCGCCAACAATGAAGACAATGTTTGGTGGTCCGGCAATTGAGCATGTTGTTCCCACGAGCAGGAGGCTGGAGAATAATCCTCTCATTAAGCGTGCCTTTGACATACTTACTCAGAATCGAGATTGAGTGTTTTTCCAACCACCAGTTTTAAAGGATCGACAACCACGTGTTTCACCTTTTGACGATTCCACGTGTAAGTCATATGAATGAGCCCGTCGCTGGTCTGTATCATGGCCGGATAGGAAAATTCGCCAGTGTCTTCTTTCTCGATCGTGGCGACCTCCTTCCATTCTGCCCCGTCTTCGCTGATGGCAAGGTTGAGAACGTTGCGTCTTCCCCAACCGTCACTCCGATCAGGGCGCCCGCCAGTATGGTTGTAGAGCAAGAGGTGTCGACCGTCTTTTAGGGTGACTGCTTCAATGCCGGAATTATTGTTCGGTAGTTCGATTAGTTTGAGCTCGCTCCAAGTGCGTCCACCATCCTTTGAAATACTCTCTGCGATCTGTTCGTGTTTCGAGCGCATGAGGGCCCGAAGCGAACCATCACTCTGAGTCAAAAGGGTTGGTTGGATGACCTGATAGGGTTGATTCTTGGGTTCGATGCGCTTCCACGAGGTTCCGAGTTCCGGTCGTGAATGATCCGTCAGGATCTCGAAGTGGAAACGCCAGTCGTGATCATGCTCGGTAGACGAGGGGCACAGCAAGTCTCCGTTTCCAAGAAAGAGAGGTTTGCAGCGAACTGGTCCATCAATGGTGGAAGGAAGTCTTCTGCGATCACGGAAAGAACGACCGTAGTCATAGCTGAGTATAACCTCACCCCACCACGTGCGGGGAGTCGGTCCCACTTTGAAGAAAAGCATCGTCGGAGCATCTCCGGGCGGCTGAACGAGAACCGGATTCCAACAAGGGTGACGGAGATCCTCGTGCTGAATCCCGTTGGCCCATTCTTTGGGAGACGACCAACCTGAGCCGTCGTTGTAGCTGGACCAAATACCGACGTCAGGATGTTTCTCTTTGGTGCCCCCAAACCAGGCCGAAACGAGTCCGCGTGGCGTTTCGACAATGGTCGACGCGTGGCATTGTGGGAAGGAAGCTTCTTCGTAAATAAAGCTTTCACTGACCAAGCCTGAAAATCGAGGCTCAGCAGCATCAGTAGGCTTTCGCGCCTTGATCTGATCTGGCGAGTATTTGATGCAGTCATCGTGTTTGATGTAGTAAATGCGGCCGTTCTCTGCGCCAACGACAAGGTCAGGTTTGCCATCCTGATCAAAATCGCACGCTGTTGGGCTCGAGGTGTGTCCGGCAACGTTTCGCCTCGCGAGGTTGCCGACTTCCTTCAGTACGACTTTGCCGTTACGCTCTTCACAGTTTCGATACCAAGATGCATTCTCAGAGTTCACAAGGATATCGAGCCGTCCATCACTATCCCAGTCGACGACATCAAGCTTGTAGCGTCCGCTGCGTCCGGCGGATCTTGGGTTCAAACGGATGGGCTGATTGTCCTCATCAATAAAGATTCGGACGTCGTCAGATGCTCGACTTTGGCAGGTCAGGTAGCCTTCCTGATCAAGAATTACCAGATCGAGCTGCCCGTCGCCGTCGAAGTCGGTTGCAAGCGGGGTCGTTCGCCATTGGGTCTGAAGGTTTTCGGCCTTGGCCTCCCACCAATACCACTTCGGGGGCGATTCCTCTGTCCAAAAGGTCAGGGGCTCCTCGATCAAACCATTTTTGGTGTTTCGCAGTAACTGGATGCGTGGCCAGATGGAGTTGTAGAGGATGTCATCACGCCCATCGCCGTCCCAGTCTGCAACGGAAAGAGTGGTGTAGCCCCACTTTGCTTCGGCCGGTCCCTGGATTGAGCCGCTGGGGCCGGCGAGGACACGGAATACTTTTCCATCGGCCTCGATCAACTCAGGAGCGCTCCACTTGGTGCCGTTTCCATCGAGATTGCTGAAAACAGCGATATTGCCCGCGGTATTGCCAACAACGAGGTCTTCGTCTCCGTCCCTGTCCCAGTCGTGAGCGTAAGGGGTGGCAAGAGCACCAAATTTTAGGGTTTCAGCCTCTTGTTGGAAGTATGCTGGCTGCTTGAAAACCGGAGCTCCGTTGCTGATCTTGCCGGTATGTTCCACCAATGCCACTCGCCCGTCTTCGTCTCCGACGATGAGATCCTGATCCCCGTCACCATCCCAGTCAATCGCGGTCGGAACGATCATTTGCAGGTGCATCACGAGGGGTGAGTTGTCTTCTCCATTCAGCTTAAATCCGGTGGCATAGGAGGGCTTTTCACGCGAGCCGATATTTTCGAAGTAGGTGAACCCATCAAGAAACTCCCCGCAGAGAAGGTCAAGATCCCCATCACCATCAAAGTCGGCGAAGTTCGGGCTTGGCCAACCGTAAACGTCGACTGGTGATCCTCCTGCTAAAACTTTCGTGGGTTCGTCGGAGTAGGTTCCGTCGACATTCTCAATCAGGTAAACCCAGCCGTGCAGCGGGCCGTTTCGCCAACGCCCTTCGGAATCATAGGCCTGATCCCAGACGTAGTCAGACCAGTCGCCGATGCCAACAATAAGATCCTGATCGCCGTCGCCCTCCCAATCGACGTAGCGCCACATGCGAGCGCGAGTGTTACCGGGATGAAAACGGGCATTATTGTAGATTTTCTTACCTTCCTTACCGGCGCCGGTCTCACGGAAGTTGGGATATTCGTAGTTCTCTCTTAGCAAGCGCGGCCGTCCATCAACGAAACTGACCTGCACGTTGTGTCCGGTTGGGCCTAGATAGACTGCAGGCTTGAAGACGGGCATTTTCTCGCCGGGATCCTGTGAGGGATTCTCGAAGTAGTAGAGGCCGTTCGTCGGTTTGTCAGGGCCTGAGACGACGAGGTCAATGTCGCCATCGCCGTCAAAGTCCATCGGCAGTGGCCAGGCCCATAGACCAACGCCCAGATCAACAACGAGTCCCGGATTGTTGTATTCAAGAGGTTGGAGTTTCCAGTCATCGGCGGCACCAGCCCGGGGAATCAGCCCGGTGGCAGTCAGGGCCAGGAAGTAAATAAAGCGGTTCATGGTTCGGGGGATCAGGAAAAAAGATTACTCAGTCCACCAGCGGTCATCGATATCAACGTCTGATTCGTTGAGGGTAAGGTTAAGGCTGTTGCGAATGTGACTGCGCATGGCGTCGTGTGTACCTTCGCGATCACCTGCCTCAATCGCCTTTGCGATGGCTTCGTGTTCGGCGACGGTTGCCTCGAGGATCGTCAGGCTGAATTCATGGCGATCCGCCTGGAAGATTCGGGTCAGGATATGAGAATCCCCGACGACCTTCAGCATGCGGCGGTTCCGGGTTGCTTCGATCAGGATCATGTGAAACGCGAGATCGAGGTTGCGAAACTTCTGGGCGAGTCGGCAATTGGCCTGCTCACGACCGGAGTTTCTGACCTCCTTGATCAATGCGAGGCACTCGGAAAGGTTGTCCCGGATTTCAGCTTTCTGCCGTGTGCTAATCCGCTCGGCAGCTTGTCCAGCAGCGCAGGCTTCAAGCGCCTCGCGCAATTCGTAAAGCTCGGTAGCCTCTTCACGATTCAACTCGCGGACTACAGCGCCGAGTTGAGGAACCAGCTCAACAAAGCCCTCACTGGCGAGTTGTCCCACGGCCTCGCGCACCGGGGTGGCACTGACTCCGATTTCCTTTCCAATGCTGCCGTAGGATAGGCGGGAGCCGGGGGCAACGGAGCCGTTGAGTAGCTCGCGGCGGATGTGCTGGTAGGCCCGCTGGGAGTGATTCGAGGACATGAGGTTGAAAGAATATAGAGCTCTATGGAATAATATGGAGATGGAATATTTTGTGAATAAATTGAAATTACGCGTTCGCGTGGAGCGTAGCTTTCCGATATGAAACGATGGATTCTTGTCTCGATGGTAGGTCTGGCGCTGGGAGCGGTGGCCGAAGAGGAGTCGACACCGACGTTTTTTGCGGGTGGTGACACAGAGATCGATGGGCAGGCGAGGGATCGAGTAGAGCAGGCCATTGGAAAGTGGACTTCTCTGGAAGCATGGGGTGATGAAGATCCTACAGGTGAACCCTATTTTTGGGACTTCGACGCGGTAGGAAAGGAGGTCTTTATTCGAATCATCAAAGGAGGAGGCGGCAATCAGGATGGACTCTTGCAGGTCTGGTTGCGGAGGGAAGGGGAGAAACGGTTTGAACTCTACAAATCATACCGCGTTGCCAGGTTCAGCGGACGATTGGGCCCCAAGAAGGCACAGGGCGACTTTCAGGCTCCGGAAGGGTTTTATTATGTTTCTCGTAACCGCATGAATCCGAGGAGCAATTTTCATTTGTCGATGAATTTGGGGTATCCGAATGAGTTTGATCGCTATCACGGCTATACTGGCGATTACCTCATGATTCATGGGAGCAGCGTGTCTATTGGTTGTTATGCCATGACTGATGCTTCGATCGAACAGATTTATACACTTGTGGATGCCGCCTTAGCTAACGGACAACGTATCGTTAGAGTGCATTGTTTTCCTTTTGAAATGACGAAGGAGAATCTTGAGGCTTGGGAGGGTAGTGAGCATGAGTCCTTCTGGAAGAATTTGAAAGAGGGATGGGACTGGTTTGAAGAGCGAAGGATCCCACCTAATGTCGGCGTTAGCGAGGGGGAGTATAGTTTTTCAGAGCTTTGACTGAGTAAATAGCAATAACGCTAGTTGATGCGTTGAGGCGGTAATCTCGTCCGCTGCTCCTTGAGGTGAAGGAAACTTAAGTGGTTGCCCCGTTGACCCACTGGTGCCAGACGAAAGAATGGCCCTCCAAATCTGGGAGAGGGTTGGATAAAGGACAGAGTTCGAAGCCTTCCGCGCTGTAGTAGCAGATTACAGGGCACCCACGTCCCAAAGCCCGTCTTCACCGCTGTCAGAGGGATCGTAGGTTGATCCGCCTAGTTCTAAGACTGGAGGCATGAGAGAAATATTAATGGTGAGATCCTCATCATCGAGTGACTTCGCCGATGGTAACGAACCCGGGTTACCAGGCAGATAGGGAATGATGTCACTGGAAGAAAGTGAGGATGGGGAGGCTGTAGGATGGTCCGCCATGAAGGACTTCTGGGCGATATAAACTGCCTTGAGTTGCTCGGCTGCGGTTCGCGCTTTTCGCCAATTAGTGATCGAAGAGGCGGAATAGGTGACTATCGAAGCGAGCACCAGCATTATCGCGATTACGAGTGTAACTTCAATGAGTGAAAGGCCGCGCCTTTGGGAGTGCTTAGCAACTGTGTGAAACGCTTTCAAAGTGAGTATGTCTAACGAACGACTTTACGGCAGCTTGCTTTTGTCGATTATCTTCGGCCTCTCCCGCTTTTCGATCGGATCAGGATCGACCGAAAGTGTTTTCCAGAGGTAGACTGGAAGACCAGACACGGCAATGGAAATTAATGCTATCAACAGGATGAGCCACGCAACCTGCATGGTAAAGCTCTTATTAGGGTTATTGAAGAGCTTGTTTGGGATGCCTTGTTTGTCGGTGATTCGCGAAGTGAAAGTAATGTTCTCCGCTTCAAGGTTCGTCGTTAATTCGTTGAGTGCCTTTTCGTTTGAAGGTGTCACCCGGTAGAGGTAGCGAGCGCCACTGCCTTCGGGACTTTCTTCTACTGAGATACCTCGAGGAAGGTTCTTGGGAAGAGTGTTACAATAGACATGGGAAACATGTAAAAACTTACGGGCAAGATAGCGATCGAAAGAGGTCTGTTGCATTGGTTGGAAAGTCTAAAATTCCATTCCGGGTCAGCTAGTTAGAGGCCTTGTCCGTTCATCATCTTTGGTCCCATTAGGAAAATTGGAAGGAAAGCACCGATAAAGACCATCGTGATGAGTAAAGCAGCAGAGAAGAGGACGATGATGTTAACCACCTGGGAAAACTCGAAGACGACCTGTTCGACCTCTTCCTCATACATGGTCGTGAGCAGACTGAGTTGTTCACTTAGCGAAGAGGAGCGTTCACCAATCGAGATAAGGTGAGACACTTGAGGGTCACATGAGGTAAATTTGCGGATCGCTTCGGAAAAGGGAAGACCAGTCTCAAGGTAGCGTTTACCTGCCGTGATAAGTTCATCGTGCATTGGGGTCCCCTTGAGCGACTTTGCAGAGATTTCAACGGCTTTTGAAAGGTTGATTCCGTTGGAGTGCAGCATGTCCATGGAACCTAAGAAAAGGAGTTGGCGCATTCCCATGATAAGCTTTCTGAGAAGTCTCCAGCGCGCCATCATAAAAAAGACGACACTGGTGCGAACCTTTTCGACAAAGAGGAACGAGAACACACCTCCCAAAAGTGAACCAACGACAAGCACCCATATTTTCTTGGTGACGTGACTGAGTTTGAAGAGTATCCCAGAAAGAGTATCGGGTTCCTGCCCTACCTCTTTGATCATTTTTTCAATCTGGGGGATAATGTTCAACTGGGCTGCGATAAACAGCATAATGAGAGCGAAGATAACAATCGAGGGTAGCAGCGTGGCCTTTCGCATCTTGGCCTTAAATTCGGCTTCTTTTTTTAGGCGCTTGGCAATTGAATCAAATGCCTTGTCTAGGTGACCTGCGTCTGTTCCTGCTCGGATCAATGAAACAAACTTGTCGTCGAAACGATTAGTTTTATCAAAAGCTGCATAGGCAGTCATCCCGTTCTCGATATGGTCCCTTACCTCGCCGAGGGTGGAGCAGACGAGAGGTGATGGATGACCGCTGGAGTAATACCGAAGAGCATCAGCGGTATTAATGTTAGCCTTCAACATCGAGGCCATACCTCGGCACAGCTTGATGAGTTCCTTCAGCGGAAATTTTTTATTCTTCCCATCTTTACTGAAGAGAGGCGACTTGCCGGAACCATGATGCCCATTTTTGACCGGCGCTTTCTGTTCGGCGACGCGCGCCGCAAGCGCTGCCTGAGCAGCCGAATGTGGTGCGGCGTTTTCAGAGTCTTTCATAGGAAGAGGTGATTATTCCGTAGCGGACATGTCGATAATCTTGCGAAGCGCTTCGAGGTCCGAGCGGCCTTCCTTAACAATTTGGAGTCCGCTTTTTCTTAACGATGGAAGGATGCCTTCCTTGCGAACAGCAATCTCAAGTTCGTAGGGGCTGATAGCCCCTTTGGATAACTGATCGGACCACTCCGGAGTAATTGGGATTATTTCGAGGAGTGCGGAACGCCCTAGATAACCCCGTCCGCCGCATTCGCCGCAACCATCATTATTTCGCTGGTAAATAGGAGTTTCGCGCCAGTCGTCATCAAGGTTAAACTTTCGGATTTCACGTTCGGTAAGGCCTGTTTTTTTAATTTTGCAGTAGGGACAAAGCAGTTTAATTAGACGTTGCGCACAGGCGGCCTTTAGGGTCTGGGCAACCTTCCAGCGCTCGATTCCCAATTGTTCGAACCGCTCGATGATTTGGGAAGCGCGTGGGCAGTGAAT
>DCQY01000088.1:0-553 GCA_002323995.1 Akkermansiaceae bacterium UBA1506
ATATGCTGACGATGAAAATCTTTACGACTTCTCCTTCGGCGGCGTCAAACTCTCGATTTCTTTTTGATCACTGAAACGAATCTAACGGAAGGTCTTCAGCTTGTGATCAAGCAAGAACGGCATCAGCGGAACTAGCGCTCCCACGAAAACAATAACGCACCAGGCGAGGGACAATTTCTTCTTCAGCAACGCCAGCAGAAGAAGTAGGCACAAAGCGATCCAGAGGAACCCGTGGACAGAGCCCACAATCCTGACCGCCATGGGCATTCCAGCCATGTATTTCAGCGGCATCGCGATCCCGAGAAGGATAAGAAAGGAGATACCGTCGAGAAGCGAGGCTAACCGCAAGCGGTCAATCAGTGAGTTTTTCAAATCAAGACTCATGGATCGGGCGGAGCCTCACCTGTAAACTTATTTAATGCAAGCATCACTGACTCTCATGGGTCAGTCCGGGAAGGCTAAACCGAAACGGAATATCGCCATTTACAAGACATTACTGTTTCCCGTAATCTCATAAACTAAAGAGTTGGTCTCGTCCGTTTTCAAAATCGCT
>DCQY01000088.1:927-19446 GCA_002323995.1 Akkermansiaceae bacterium UBA1506
CAGCCTCATTCTCGAACTGCATCTCAACCCCACCCCACCATGACTGACCGTCGATCGTTCCTTCGCAACTCACTACTTTCCGGCGCGGCCATCGCCACTTCACCGCCTTTTCTTGCGGAGGCCGCCAAAGTCGAAGCAGCACCATCTGAGACTCTCGTCAAAACGCTTTACGACTCCTTGAACGGGGCTCAACGCGAAGCGCTCGTATTTCCGTTTAATCACGGACTCCGCACTAAGATCTCCAACAACTGGCACATTACCGAACAGCGCATCGGAAGCTTTCTTGACGAAGATCAGAATGCGATGGTTCGTGAAATTTTTCTGAAAGCCCACAGTGAAAAGTATGCGGACCAAGTTATTGGACAAGTTGAACACGACAGCGGGCAACGTGGTTTCGGTGACAGTTCCATTGCCATCTTTGGCGAACCCGGAACCGGCGAATTTCAGTTCGTTCTCACGGGCCGCCATTGCACGAGGCGAGTCGATGGCGATTCCGTCAAAGGCAAAGCATTTGGTGGGCCGATCTTTTACGGGCATGCTGCCGAATCTTTCTACGAGGGGCCGGAGCACAAGGGCAACGCTTATTGGTATCAGGCCAAGAGAGCCAATGCGGTTTACCAGATGCTAGACGGAAAGCAACGCGAAGCCGCCCTCCTGTCAAAATCACCGGGTGATAACGCCGCCGCAATTCGACTTCAGAAAAATACTGAGAGCCTTACCGGCCTTTCCATTTCTGACATGACTTACGACCAAGTGAATGAAGTTAAGCGAGTCCTTGAAGATCTACTTATGCCTTTTCGCAAAGAAGACCGAACTGAGTCGATGAAGCTAATAGAGAAAGCGGGTTTTGAGGACCTCCATCTTTCATTTTACAACGATGAGGACATCGCTAACGACGGGGTCTGGGACAACTGGAAGTTGGAGGGCCCACACATGGTTTGGTATTTTCGCGGCAATCCACACGTGCACACATGGGTGCACATTGCCGATCCAGACGCCCCGCGCGACCCTCGCTGAATTAGCAATTCTGGGCATTTGCAAAACGACATCCACATGGGAAGCTTCAACGTGAAGTCCTTCATGGACTGAATCCAATTGCCAAGCGCCATGGGCGAATTTGAATACCACAATCCCTTTCCTCTCGGGCCAGACAAAACTGCCTATCGCCATGTGACCTCCGATGGTGTCGAAGTCACGGAATTTGAAGGAAATGAAATTCTTAAAGTGTCCCCCGAGGCACTAACGCAACTCGCTAATGAAGCCATGAAGGACCTCTCCTTCATGCTAAGGTCAGAGCACCTCAAACAGGTCGCTGCAATACTTGAAGACGAGGAAGCAACCGACAACGATCGAATGGTCGCACTGACTCTCCTTCGTAATGCCGAGATTGCGGCCAGAGGGATTCTTCCTATGTGTCAAGACACCGGAACCGCGATCGTCATGGGAAAAAAAGGCCAGAGAGTCTGGACCGGCGGCGGCGATGAGGCAGCTCTCGCCACCGGCGTTTGGAAGACTTACGATGAAGAGAACCTGCGCTACTCACAGATGACGCCCCTCACCCTCTTCGATGAGAAGAATACGAGAAATAATCTTCCTGCGCAGATCGATCTCCACGCAATTGATGGCGATGAATATCACTTCCAGTTCATGGCAAAAGGAGGAGGCTCTGCTAACAAAACCTTCCTCTATCAGGAAACCAAAGCTCTCCTTGAAGAAAGTCGCTTCGTCGACTGGGCCGTCGGAAAAATGGCGACACTTGGAACATCAGCTTGTCCACCTTACCACATGGCCTTCGTTATCGGCGGTACTAGTGCCGAAGCAACCCTTAAGACTGTTAAGCTGGCATCAACCCGCTACTACGATGAGCTCCCTGATACCGGAGGCGAATTTGGCCAAGCATTCCGAGACCGAAAAATGGAGGATACTCTCCTCAAGAACGCCCGTGCCGTTGGGATCGGCGCTCAGTTCGGTGGTAAGTATTTCGCTCTCGACGTCCGCGTGATTAGACTACCACGCCACGGTGCCAGTTGCCCTGTGGGACTTGGAGTCAGTTGCTCCGCTGATCGACAAGCCAAAGCAAAAATAACCCGTCATGGTCTCTTCGTCGAACAACTGGAAACCAACCCGGGACAATTCATCCCCGATAAATGGCGCGACCATCAATTCCATGGCGTCCCGGTGGATCTCAATCAAGGCATGGGAGAGACGCTAAAGACACTCTCAAAGTATCCCGTCACCACCGCTCTTGAGCTCACTGGAACAATCATCGTCGCTCGTGATATCGCCCATGCCAAACTCCGCGAAATGCTGGAAAACGGTAAGGAACTTCCTCAGTATTTCAAAGATTACCCCGTCTACTACGCTGGCCCTGCGAAGAAGCCCGAAGGTATGGCTAGTGGTTCATTTGGACCGACAACGGCCGGGCGCATGGACCCTTACGTGGGGCTCTTCCAATCCCGTGGAGCTTCTATGGTCATGATCGCCAAGGGCAATCGAAGCCAGCAAGTCACCGATTCCTGCATGGAACATGGAGGCTTTTATCTCGGATCAATCGGAGGACCCGCTGCAATCCTTGCCCAGAATCACATCAGGAAGGTGGAGGTCTTGGACTTCCCAGAACTTGGTATGGAAGCCGTCTGGAAAATCGATGTCGAGAACTTCC
The DNA here is from genome assembly GCA_002323995.1 of Akkermansiaceae bacterium UBA1506. Classification (GTDB taxonomy): domain Bacteria; phylum Verrucomicrobiota; class Verrucomicrobiia; order Verrucomicrobiales; family DEV007; genus Arctic95D-9. The sequence continues at coordinate 3,590 of DCQY01000088.1, forward strand.
CTGCATTCATTCTCGTTGATGACAAAGGCAACGATTTTTTCCAGACCATCAACCCCTGCCAAGTTAGTTGATGCAAACCGAAGTTCGTCTCGCAAGGCCCGGCAGATTCGATACCCTGGCGAACTCACTGCCCGATCCCTCCGAGGGGGAGGCTCGAATTCGAATCAGACGAATCGGTATCTGCGGCACTGACATTCACGCCTTCCACGGCCGCCAGCCTTTTTTTGACTACCCGCGCATCCTCGGGCACGAACTTGCGGCGGAGATCGTCGCTCTCAATGGGCCGTCCGAGCTAAACGCAGGAGACCTCGTAACGGTGGAGCCCTACCTGAACGATCCTACCTCACCTTCCTCGCAGAAGGGTAAAACAAACTCTTGCGAATCACTTCGAGTCCTCGGAGTCCATCTTGACGGCGGCATGCGTCCCGAGATAAACATTCCCATCTCAAAGCTGCATCGGGCCGCATCCGCAAGCGTCGACCAATTGGCCTTAGTAGAGATGCTCTGTATCGGCTGCCATGCCGTCAACCGTTCCCAATCCAACGAAGCTGATAATGCCTTGATTCTCGGAGCTGGCCCGATTGGCTTGAGCACGCTCGCTTTCCTTCAGACTCGGACTAAAAATATCGCGGTCGCTGATTTAGACGAAGGGAGGCTTCAATTCTGTCGGGAAGCTTTTAGCGTAGATCACACTATTACGGTCACGCCAGGAAAGAAGATGGAACCAAGCCTGCGCGACGCGTTCGGAGGTCGTCTTCCTGACGTCATTTTTGATGCCACCGGAAACCGAGGCTCGATGCTCTCTACTTTCGAGATGTCAGCCCACGGAGGTCGAGTCGTTTTTATCGGTCTCTTCCAAGGCATCGTGGAATTTGACGATCCCAACTTCCACAAAAAAGAGCTAACTCTCATGGCAAGTCGAAATGCAGTTTCGGCAGAGTTCAAAGAAGTGATTCAAGCGATGGAATCTGGACAGATCAACACCGACTCGTGGATCACCCATCGCTTGCACCTTGATGAAGTGCCTGGACGTTTTCAAGCCATTATCAGTGCCCCAACGCTGCGGAAAGCGGTGATCCACCTTGACGACTGAGGGAGCGTTTCTTGACACTTTTCTCATCAAAACTCGTTGGTGTTTACCATTGCGAAACCCAAGGAGATATCCTACAACGCGATTTATGAATCGCATTACTGCCATCTCACTACTCCTCTTCGCCCTATTTCCTTCCTACGCCAGAGCTGAACTTCATCTCCCATCGATATTCGGGGACCACATGGTTCTCCAGCGAGACCAAGAGAACCCAGTTTGGGGCCAGGCAAATCCTGGTAGCAATGTTTCGGTCACTTTTGGTGGGAACACCCTCCAGACAAAGGCGGACGAAGATGGTAAATGGATGCTTAAACTCAAGCCCATGAAGGGCTCCAGTCATGCCCTGAACTTGACCATAAAATCCGAGGAGGATTCAATCACCTTCTCCAACATAGTCATCGGTGAAGTCTGGGTATGCTCCGGACAGTCGAACATGCAGTGGTCAGTCAATCAAGTTTTCGACTCCGATCTTGAGTCAATGTCCGCCAACTACCCTAACATCCGCATCATTTCAGTTCCGCAGGTTGGCACTCAGGAAAACCAAGATGACTTCAACGGCCAATGGGATATCTGCACCCCTGACACCGTTGGGCAATTTTCTGCGGTAGGTTACCTTTTTGGCCGCCAACTCCACCAGACTCTTGGTGTTCCAATTGGCCTGATTGACAATGCCTGGGGCGGTTCCAGTGCGGAAGCATGGGTTGCCCGCGACGTTCTCGAAGCAGATGAGCGTTTCGAAGCAGTCATCGCTGAATGGGAGAAGACCGAAGCCACCTTCGATTTCGACAAAGCTATGGCGGCTTGGAAAGAGAAAGCGGCAGCAGCAAAAGAAGCTGGAAAGCCGGCGCCCCGTGCGCCCCGCAACGTCCTTGCCGGTCAACATCGTCCCGGCAACCTTTGGGCCGGAGTCCTCAATCCCATCATCGGATATGGCATCCGTGGCACCATCTGGTATCAGGGCGAGAGCAACGCAGGCCGCGCCTACCAGTATGACGACCTTTTCGGACTCATGATCACCGAGTGGCGTAAGGCATGGGGACAAGGCGACTTCCCGTTCTACTGGGTACAGCTCGCCGATTTCCGCGATGAGGTAAGCGAACCCGGAGACAGCGACTGGGCGGAACTCCGAGAAGCGCAAAGCAACACACTAGCACTACCAAACACAGGTCAGGCCGTCATTTACGATGTTGGCGAAGGACGCGACATCCACCCACGTGACAAGCTTACCGTAGCCAGACGCCTGGCACGAATTGCCTTGGCTCGTGACTACGGTATCAGTGTCCCTTATCTAAGCCCTTCATTTAAGGAAATGACGATCAAAGGAAACAAAGCGGTTCTGACCTTTCAGGACGTTGGAAGCACGCTCTACACCTTCGATGTTCGGGAGGCCCGCGGTTTCGCAGTCGCCGGTGCGGACAAAAAATGGCATTTCGCGACCGGTAGCTTGCTGGGAAAAGATCAGATTATTGTCACCAGTGATTCCGTGGACAATCCCGTGGCCGTGCGGTATGCCTGGGCGAACAATCCAGCCGCCAATCTCATGAGCCGCGAAGGGCTCCCTGTCATTCCATTTCGAACCGACGATTGGCCGCAGATTACCGATCCTGCCGCCAAGGTTGAAGCCGCCGTGGAGTAGCCTAGCCACAATAATTCTTTCCTCTGAGCGGTCAAACTTCAACCGCTCCGCTCCCCGCATGAACCCCTACGAACGCAGAGAATCACAAATCGAAGAGCCGCCAACTAACTTTGCTGGGATGGCAAAGTATCTCGGCCCCGGCTTTATTCTATCTGCCTCTATTGTGGGATCTGGAGAACTGATCGCTACCACAGCACTCGGAGCGAAGGCTGGATTTGTGGCAATGTGGGTTATCTTGGTGAGCTGTCTGGTGAAAGTCTTTGTGCAACTTGAGTTCGGCAAACACGCTATCCACTCAGGAGAGACGACCTTTGAAGCGCTTAATAAGCTTCCCGGACCGAGAATAGGGAAAGGCTCCTGGTCGACTTGGCTCTGGCTCACTATGATGCTGATTAAGCCGCTCCAAGTTGGTGGCATCATTGGGGGGGTCGGGCTCGTTTTGCACATTCTCTTCCCGAGCGTCGCCGTCTGGATTTGGGTTTGCCTTGTCGCTCCCCTCGTCTCCCTCCTAATTTTTCGCGGCAAATATCAAATCGTCGAAAAATTCTCGCTGGTGATGATTGGCTGCTTCGCCCTCTTTACCATTGCCTGCGTCATCGGAGTGCAATACACCGACTTTGCCTTTACTGGAGCCGACATTGGTAAAGGATTGTCTTTCTGGAATGGAATTCCGATCGCTCTGATTGGAGTAGCCATCTCAGCATTTGGGATAACTGGTGTCGGTGGCGACGAAGTCATGGCCTACAACTACTGGCTGCTTGAGAAAGGGTATGCAGCGAAAACCGGCCCCCGCCAAGATACGCCAGAATGGAAACGGCGCGCTCGCGGCTGGATTAGGGTGATGTATTGGGACGCATTTCTTTCCATGCTGGTCTACACCTTTATGACCCTAGCATTCTACATTCTCGGGGCCGCTATTCTTCATTCTCAGGGACTCGAGCCTGAAGGAATAGACACGGTTAAGACGCTTTCGAGAATGTACACTGACTCCCTTGGAGGCTGGGCCGAAATCGCCTTTCTCATAGGTGCGTTCTTTGTCCTCTTTTCGACACTCTTCTCAGCCCTGGCGGCATGGTGCCGTCTCTTCTCAGATGCCTTTGGAGCTGTCGGTTGGATTAATTTCAAGGACCCAAAAGCTCGGGGCCGAACCATTGGAGTTCTTGCCTTCTTCTTTCCCATCCTATGGGCTACCCTATTCTTCAAATTTGAAGATCCCGTCTGGATGGTTTTAGTCGGCGGAGCCATCACATCGGCTATCCTCATGATCGTGCTTGTTGGAGCGATTCACTTTCGGTATTACCGACTCCCCGACTCATTGCGTCCGTCCAAATCCTACGATACCGGCTTTTGGGTCAGTGTGATCGCCATCGTGATTCTTGCTGGATTATCCGTATGGACCGCAGTTCAAAAATTTCTTATCTCCTGAACTCCCTTTAATTCCCTTTCCTTAGGAAGCCGCAAGACAGTTTTTTTATCAAAGTCACCGCGTAGCAACTTCATGATGGATTTTTTCACGATCTTTAGAATCAATTGCCTTAGTCTATTTTGGGGCTGAGGAGACAGGAGTTTCCTTGTCGGGCGTTTATTGTTGATACCTGTCGTCACTTTGATCACAGCCAAAAGAGTCTCTCCCAATTTTTGGAAAGATTTTTTGTGGAGTACTTGGCTCGCTTTCGTAAGGTGCTGCGTCATCCAACCCCCTTTTCCGCAACGTGCCAGACCATCTTAAAATCGCTGACCGCAGCTTTCAGTCTCGTCTCTTGACCGGGACCGGCAAATTCTCATCCAATGAGGTGATGCGAGATGCTCTCGAAGCTTCCGGAACAGAGATCGTCACCGTTGCCCTGCGTCGTGCCGACTTGACTGGAGAAAACGACCCCTACGCGAACATTCTTGATTTCATTGACTCAAAGAAATATCTCCTCCTGCCGAACACATCCGGCGCGATGAACGCTGAAGAAGCTGTTCGCCTCGCTCGACTGGCTGCTTCTGCAGGCCTGCCCAAGTGGGTAAAGCTGGAAATCCATCCAGACCCAACCTACCTGCTTCCCGACCCTATCGAAACCCTCAAGGCCGCGGAGGTTCTCGTAAAAGAAGGTTTCACCGTCCTTCCCTACATTAATGCAGATCCTGTTCTGGCAAAACGTCTTCAAGACGTGGGGACCGCCACCGTCATGCCGCTTGGATCCCCTATCGGCTCTAATCAAGGAATCGAAACCCGCCGGCAGATTGAGATCATCATCGCCCAGGCGGAAGTTCCTGTCATCGTTGATGCCGGCATCGGACGACCCAGTCATGCGGCAGAAGCGATAGAAATAGGAGCGGATGCCGTTCTCGTGAATACTGCTATTGCCATTGCGTCAGATCCTGTCGCGATCGCCAAAGCGTTCAAGATGGCGGTCACCGCCGGTCGCATCGCTTTCGAAGCTGGAGGCATACACGAAATTTCGACTGAAGCTAACGCAACCAGCCCCCTGACTGGTTTTCTCTTCGACGGCCAGAACAGCTAAGCCAAAACATGAAGAAACTAGCGGAATCCGACCTCCCTACGGTCGATGTTATCTTGCCGCTGGCTCGTTCGGAAGACGAAGAGGCACAAAAAAGAGCTGTCGCAAAAAAACTTAAGATCCCTCCAGCAAAGATCAAGGAACTGCGACTCCGCAAGCATTCCATAGACGCTCGCAAGCCAGAGATTAAGATCCAGCTGCGTTTCGAAGTTGGCATCGGCAATGAACTTCCCGCCGATGTCCCCTGCGAAGTCAATCTGCCCTCCGTGACTTCCTCTTCCAAAACGGTGATAATCGTTGGCAGCGGTCCTGCCGGCCTCTTTGCAGCACTTACCGCAATTCAGAAAGGTTGGAAACCTATCGTCCTTGAAAGAGGAAAAGATGCTTCAGCACGCCGCTACGACCTAGCTCCTATTCTCAGGCACGGAACCGTGATCGAGAATTCTAATTACTGCTTTGGTGAAGGAGGTGCCGGCACTTTCTCCGATGGCAAACTCTACACCCGGGCAACCAAACGTGGCCCTGTAAGAACGGTCTATGAAACTCTGGTGGCGCACGGAGCACCACCCCGAATTCTGATTGACTCTCATCCGCACATTGGCTCGAACCTTTTACCCAACGTGGTCAAGGCCATGCGGGCGTCTATCAATGGAGCGGGAGGCGAAGTTCGTTTCGACTCAAAGGTTACGAACCTTATCCATGGAGGCGGGAAGATCAAGGGAGTCGCAATCAATGATGGGGAGGAACTTTGCGGAGATGCTGTCATTCTCGCCACCGGTCACTCCGCTCGTGATATCTATCAACTCCTCCACAAGCACGATATTCTCCTCGAACAAAAGACTTTCGCTGTCGGGGTTCGCATTGAACATCCGCAACCACTTATCGACAGCCTCCAGTATCACTACGAGCGTGGGCGCGATCGCCCTCGACTACTTCCAGCAGCCAGTTACAACCTCGCCACCAAAGTTCGCGAACGCGGAGTGCACTCTTTTTGCATGTGCCCGGGCGGCTTCATTGTCCCTGCCGCAACAGAAAATGATGAAGTCGTCGTCAACGGCATGAGCCTTTCCAAGCGCGACTCTCCCTTTGCCAACAGCGGGATGGTCGTAACCGTTGAGCCCGAAGATGTTAAGGAATTTCACCGTGAACACGGCGTTCTCGCCGGGATCGCTTTCCAAAAGCATCTCGAGCAGACAGCCAAGAACGCCGGAGGCGGTGGTCAAGCAGCGCCCGCCCAGCGAGTCGTCGACTTCCTAAAGCAACGTAGCTCCGGCCAGTTACCCGACACGAGTTATAAACCGGGCCTCAATAGCGCCCCGCTCGATGAACTCATGCCGGCATTTATCAGTGATCGGATGAGAGAGGGACTCTCACTCTTCGGCAAGCGAATGAAAGGATATCTCACCGAAGAAGCCAATCTTATCGGATTTGAGACCCGCACGAGTTCACCTGTTCGCATTCCCCGCGACCCTGACACGCTTCAGCATCCGGAAATTGCCCGACTGTTTCCGTGCGGTGAAGGCGCCGGTTTCGCTGGTGGAATTGTAAGTGCTGCTCTCGACGGTATCCGTTGCGCAGAGGCCATGTAGGAGTGCGAAACCGCCGAAAGCAGCCTTGACCGCGAGATCTAAGAATTTCTAACCTTTTCTCATGATGCTAACTCATCAGCAACACTCTCTGGGTGGTCGATGCGACAGTATCAAAGGCTTCGGAGCAAAACTTCGACGAGATTATGATCTTCAACCGGCAACTCAGCCCTGAAGAAGTCTAGCAACTAGCAAGGCCTTAAATGGATTGCCCTGCCCCCTCCCGATTATAAAGTCTACTGAAATCCGGGTTGCCAAACAGAGTTCTTGTGACGAAAATCACCCCAATTCATGGGAAGAGCATTCGAATATCGACGGGCCGCAAAAGAAAAACGCTGGGACAAGATGTCCAAGGTGTTCCCGAAAATTGCCAAAGCCATTACGATGGCTGCAAAAGATGGTGGTCCCGACCCGGAGAACAACCCCAAGCTTCGCCTCGCGATCCAGAATGCGAAGTCGGAGAACATGCCCAAGGACAACATCGCTTCGGCGATTAAAAGAGCCGAGGGAAAAGATGCGGCTGACATCAAGGAAGTTAACTATGAGGGCAAAGGTCCCCACGGAGTGATGATATTTGTGGAATGCGCTACCGACAACACCAACCGGACGGTCGCCAATATTAAGACATACTTCAACAAAACCGGCGGCCAGTTGCTTGCAAGCGGAGCACTTGAGTTCATGTTTGATCGCAAAGCAGTGGTCGAGTTCGGGATCTCTGAAGAAATCGACATGGAAGAAGTTGAGCTCAACCTCATGGACGCCGGCCTCGAAGAACTCGAGGTTACCGAGGAATCTGCCCATGCCTACGCTGACTTCTCCGATTTTGGCAGGCTTTCTTCATCGGTCGAAGAAATGGGAATCGAGATCAAGAAAGCGAGTCCCCAGCGCATCTCCAACAATCCTCAGGATTTTAGCGAAGATCAGATGACCGAAATCGAAGAACTCCTCGATAAACTCGAGGACGACGAAGACGTTCAGGCCGTCTTCACTAATGTTAACTAATCTCTGGTTTCACAAAGAAAATATTCGAGCCATGATGAATGGCTATCGCGTTTACTCACACAGGTTTTCTTAAAGAAGTCTCCAGGGCATAGTATAGAGTCTCATAACATCTGAAGTTGTCGCTCCCATCGCAGCCTAAACTTCTTAGCAGCAGGACAGGGCTAGGCTTTAATGTAATGACCCTCCCTTCGCACAAAAAACGGTCGCCTCAACGCAACTAATGCAGTTAACCGGCCATCCCAAGTTAGCCGAGCAAATTAGATTGACCGCAAGCTAAAGTCGTAAGTCGGGAGGCCGCCAGCATGACAGTTTTTCCTTTTAAATAAAAAAATGCTTGCTTTTTTATGGTATTTATTGTTTTTATACGTGTTTTTTGCTTTTTAACACTGTAGAAGTGTGGTCCCATAGTAACGGACAACATAAATTTAAGCGGAGGATTTATTCAAACACCACAACCAACAAGCCTAATAAGCTCAAATCCTCACACGTCCATTCTTCAGTGGTTTTAATTTCGCTTGCTACTATTTCCCCTCAACCTGTCACCACTACTGATCTAAAACCTAACCATCGCAGAGAACCATGAAATTCACCCACTCACTAGTCGCCACCGGACTGGCCTTATTGGTTTCGACAAGCCATCTAAGCGCCCAAGAACAATCTCCCCCCATTCCCGTCGGTTCCTTAAGTGCCTTCCCCACCATCGTCCAAACAGGTACCCACCCGACTTTGACTTGGAGCGTTACTATTCCTGAATCAGTTGAGGACATCGTCGATATTGAAGGGCCCGGGACGATAGTTCCTAAACGCGATGTCATCATGGATGTAAGAATCCTTGGAGCCGGTGTAACCGCAGGCTCGTCTTACAACTCAAGCTTCACCTTTGTCCCCACCGAGTGCCAGATCAAGGTCGATGGTGGTGGTTACAGCCCGATTTTTTACGGAACCAACAACGACGTCAACCCCAATGAAATCGTTTACACAAAAACGGTTGAAGAAGGCGAGGAAGTCAACTTTGGCTCCCGCTATTACTATAATTATTCGTGGGGACCTTGGTTTAGCACTACAAACAGCAATGGTAATGTCGTTGCTCTGAGAAATGGTGATACCCCACCAACAACGACCCCGATGCATTACGCGCCAACGATCGAATCGTTTATCCGTCCCTACCTTTCCGAAGACGGAAAAATTAAGATTGGCCCACGTGATGTGCTCTACCTGATGGAGCTTACTCATACCAACCCCAACCACTCAGGTTTCGACCTGCAGGATATGGCAATACTGGTAACATTCTATGATCAGGTGGCTGAGTCAGGGCCGGGCGATTCTGCACAAAATAGCTCGGGAACATCGGACTCTTCAGCATCACAGGCATCTTCTGGCAGCAACAATAACGCCCAGAAGCGCAAGAAGAGAAAGAAGCGCGGTCGCCGGAGAAAATAACGCAACCGCAGTCTCGGATTTCGACCTAGCACCCCATGAAGGCGCTTAGCTTTTTTGTCACATCGATCCTCATGATCGTCGTGATCCCGTCGAAAGCTGCCCCCGGCTTTGACGGGGAGATGCGGGACGCCGCGAGCCATGACGAATTGAGCAGCAAACTTCGGATGGCTCAGCAGTCCGACCCCATCAAAGATTCCGGGCCGGCCATCGGCGAAATCGAAAAGGATCCAGCATCCGCTCAGCACAGAAGGAGCCTTCTAGACTCATCAGCCATTCTCTGCTTCCGCGGGAAACTCACACTTGTCCCCAAGCGAGCAGTTCTACATGTGCCCGAACACCTTGAGAATCGTTTTGGAGTCAATGGAAAGGTCGAGGTTAAAAGCTGGCAGGACTTCTATGCCGCCAACCGTGGTTGGATCCGTCCACTCGAGGTGACTCGGGATGAGGCTTTCGGTTTCAAGCCGCTAAGTGAAGCAAAGCTTGAGGCCATCAAAGAGAGCACAACTGTTGTTGTCGCCACCTTCAAAAACGGTCCCATCGCAGTTCGTCCCTACGTCGATCCTGCTGAGGAAGCTGCGTCTTCTGATAAAAGTGAAACATCAACTCCACCACTCAAATGAAAATCGCTATTCGGTTCACCCTCGCAATCATCGCGGTCCTCGGACTCATCACCCCGGCGGTCGCTAACGATTACACCTTTTTTGTCCACCAAATCCAGATGGATGGGGATGGAGATGCTGCCAACGACCTTGATTGGGATATTTCAGTTCCTCAAGAAGGGTCTCAGCAATCACCTCTTGCCATCAATCCTTATGGAGCTCGCTTTGAGCTCTGGGCTATCAAATCAGATCCCCTCGCCGATTACCTAATCGACACCACCTACGTTAATTCTTACATCCCCGTAGCTGAAGTCACCATAACCTCCGAAGATCCCTACACAGTTATCCCGAGGACTAGAGCAGACCGTCCCTTTTCTGTTAGCATCCTGACTTCAGGAATGAGCGACGACCCGAATGCCAACGAAGCGGCAACATCCGTTAAGCTGATTCGTCACGTTCAGTCATATGGCCCTGGCGGGACCGGTAGTAACATCGACCGTAGTTTGGCAACCCTCCTAACTCAAGGCTCTCTTGAAGACAATGGCACTCACGAATTCGACTACGCCCTCTCGTCCGTTCCCGGAGGCGACCGAACAAAAATTCGCGGAGAAGAACGTTTCTCAGTTTTTTCACTAGCCGACTACCAGGCTCCTGAGTCACAACTGGACTCAGCATTTATTCAGGTCTGGCCTATAGCCGAAACTTCCATCTCCGGACTATCCAATGGCTCGATAATCAAAGGCATTGCCCCCGAAGTGAAAATTGATCTAGTCGATCTCTACCCAGACTCTTGGACCTACGCCCAAGTTTATCCCGGAGAACCTGTTTTAGGAACCGAGGGAACAATCGTTCCCGGTTCGTCTATCATGATCGACGGAACTATCCCTAGAGATGAAACTGTCGTAGTGGCCGACTGGGACAGCGTTATCAAAGAAGACGGTTCCTACACGCTTGAAGTCATCACTATCACCCCATTCGGTGCCGACCGACTCTCCTACCGCTCTTTTGAAGTCGAGCGCACGATCCACCTCAATGGAGCTGTGACCAGCACTGAATAACGAGAACGTCCTCCGAACTCAAAGGGCATGAAGATCCGGGCACAGCACAAAAACGTGCGCCAGCGTGGGTCCGTTCTTATCGAAATTGCCGTCGCCTACGGAACGTTGGTAACCGTGGCCGTGTTGACACTGAAAGCCGCAGTTAACACCACTTCGGGACAAGCTTGGACTGTGAAACAGTCGATGACCGACGCCTACTTGACACGGGAGACGGCTCTCGCTTCTCGTATCCCGTTCGACGAAGTTACCTCCGACGGATCGCTGTGGGCCCTTCATCCTAGCGTGACCACTTCAACAGTAGAGATCGGTAAGCTCCCCGGGGGATCACCTGTTTTAGCGACGATTCATCGTACAAGAATTCCGGATGCGAATAATCTGAGCACAGCAGGCGGAACCGGCACGACAGCTACCAACCCGGGCAGGACTGAAGCTTGGAAGTTGCAGTCGCTACTAGTTTACACCATAGCCGAAAGAGAATACGTAAAAACTCGAACAGCCCTCAGAATCCGATGAGGCCTCGCAGAAATAAATCGCGTCGAAGCGCCTTCACTCTTATCGAGATGACGATGGCTCTCGGCATGGCCATGGGAATAGTCTTCGCCATTCTGGCAATGCTCCAGCAACAAATTTCTTTCAACCAGGCACTTGCCGATTTTCGTTTCCTTCGAGACGAAGCCCCTCAACTCAACACGCTGCTGGTCAACATCATCAACAAGGCAGACAGCTACCGAATCTACAACAATCTCTCAGACGCCAAGAATCAAACTGGCGCCGTCCGCAGTGATGGAAGGGCCATGAAGCTCCGATTCCGAAATCCTGACGGAACCTCCGATCAGGCAATCGTTTCCTTTGAAGTTCTAAACGGCAAAAAACAGCTAAATTTTTATTTCAAAAACAGAAACTCGACCTCATGGCCAGCCGACCCAAGCTGGACTATTTCTTCTAAACCTGATGGCGTTGATTTCGACAACACAACGGGCATTCTCCTCATGACATTCGCAGGTAGCAAGGGAGATGAAATAACCTACGCGGGGAATCCAGACTGATGAAAACGCAAACTCGCCTCTTCGGTCGCAGACGGAATCAAGGTTACGCAACCGTAGCTATCGTGGCTGCTGTCGCCATGATTCTGATTTCGATGATGACCTACTCACTCGTAGGCAACCTCACAAGCCTCGAATCACAGGTTGGAGCTCAGATAAAGCAGGACTATTCCCAGAAAGAGGACGCACTTCTCAGCGCTCTTCTCCATGTCGTTCCTAACAAAGCGATCGGAGCTATGCAACAAGGGTCAGCCGCAAATCCTGGAAACTACACTTGGGAAAAAATATTCGAAGAGGCCATCAATCTCGCCAATGCAGAGCAAGCTGCAGATGCTATCGTCATCTCCAGTCTGTCACTCGGGGATGCCATCACCGCCAACACTGGTGATACCAGCTTCGAATCCATGAATGACTTTGTCGGCGCCGCCGAGAGTCTCACTTGGGATAACTCAACTGGCAACCTAGTTAACGGAGGTAACTGGTATGAGTATCGGATGCTGATCAATGACGATCTTAAAGACGGTATCCCAGCCCCGCTTCGATGTGATTACGACAATTATCTGCTCGACAAGGAATACCCACTCATAACTTTTGAGAAGCTCCACGTCTACAATTACAACAGCTTTCACTCACGATACTATAAGGGATTGAACGCTAATACAGACAGTTTTCCTCTCTACAATCTCTACGAATATCCTGACGTAAAGTTTGGCTATAAGCGCCCCGGCGATAACTTTGTGGCAAAGCGTAACTGGTGGACATTCGCTCTCACCTTTGGCGATCACAACAGCGATGCAACTGGTGTGCCCCCTACGACAAAGAACTATGTCCTTTCCATCTATGAGGTCCCGTCACAGCTTCCTCTTTCCGCATCGACGACCATGGCGGTAGGGCAATTTTCGGATGGTAGCTCTTGGGAAAACGTGACTCTTAACGGTGGCATTTACGCTGATTCCCTCCAAACTCAGGGTGCCGTCAGCCTTGTTGATGGCTCTATCTCGGCGCGCAAGTTAGTCTCTCTAAGTGATTCGACCTCCGTCAGTGGCAACACTCTAAATGCATCATTTGACGCTCTAGGTGATCGTGAGGCGCGCGCGCTTCTATCTGAAAGCGATTTTTACGACGCTTCAGTGGCTGGAAATGTCGGTAGAGTAGCGTTTATACCTATTAATCCCGGTGCTGATTTTCTGAAACTCGCTGGCGATGGCCTCGACAATGAGCGAATCTCCCCTACCGGTTGGAACGCGTATTCTCGAGGAGCGGAGCAAGCCCGTATGCGGGTTGAGATTCGCGAAATGTTTGATGTCGATGATCAAATTCCGGTTTCATTTCGCTTTCACTACTTTACGAACAATAATTCGCGTGAATACATCGACTACACTCGCGGGGTCAACTGGCCATCTGAAATCGAAGCGGGAGGAAATTTTTTCCCTTTTCAGACCGATACACTCGAAAACGGTCGCAATGTCCTCGTCGTTAATTTGGACCGACTGGCCGACTTTCTCGATACCATTCCCGACGCTGCCGGATCGAGTGTGAACAACTCACTTTACTTGTATCCAAATTCAGATGAGGCCACGATTATCGAGCCCAGCGTTCCCTCAGTCGAAACGGACCTCGCTGTCACGCTTCGCGGAGGGAAGGACCTCACGGCTTTCACCACTGGATTTTCGGTTGTAACCGACATGCGGCTCTACATTGCTGAGTCTCTGAACGACGTAGCTACAACTCCCCCTTTGAATTCGAACCTCCCTGCCGGTTCGGAATTCTTTCCTCCTCTGTCCATTTTTGCTCCTGAAAAACGTTTCGGAGAAACTGGAGCGATTAGCACTCCGGTGAATCTGAGAGGCCAAATCAGTAGTCTCAAGAACAGCGCCTCAGACACTTTTAATCCATTAGAACTCATTGGAGCTGACGACAACAGAGTCGAATCCGACCTCATGGAAGCTGAACTTGTAGATCTGCACTCACCCGCAGAACTCCCTCCGATTCACCTAATGAATTGGCTGATCACTATCGAAGAAATTCACTGATCGCCGTTTCACTAGCGAGGTAATTTACCCCCTTGCTGACTTACTAAGCATCTATACACAAGCCTCCTCTGCAAGCAGAGGGCATCTAGAATTCGATTATTTGATTTGAGTTTGTTGAAATGATTGAACTAATACTTTTATTATTTTGGTAGGTCCATCTAACGTCGGCTCAAATATCAGTCATGAAATCGACAGAGAGTAAACCTGCTGTCTCCCTCCTCCGGGGACTAACCATCGGCTATCGTGGCCGGAAGCTATCTGGCTCGAAAGAAACCACGTTAGCTACTGCAAAAGAAGACATTCACTTGGGAACTGGCCGACATCTTCTTCTGGCGAGAAACGGAAGGGGCAAAACGACCTTATTGAAGACAATCGCCAAGATTATTCCCGCTCTCGATGGTGAAATCCAATGCGAAGGCTGCGTTCAATTTATCGACGAAGACCTTCGCTTTGATTCGGAGTTGAAAACGCGCCAGATCTTCACTGCCCTCCTTAAAAAGGAGCAACGCCAGTTCGCGATCGCGATGGCTGATAGAATCGAGCTCGATGTTGAAAAACCCTATGGGAAGCTCTCCAAGGGTAATCGTCAGAAGGTTAGTCTAATCGTGGCTGAGGCACGAGCTTATAGAAATGGCCCTCAGATACTCCTCCTTGATGAACCCTTCTCTGGTCTCGACTTCGCGGCCAGAGAAAGTGTCGATGCAGTGTGGCGGGAGAATCAGGCCCATGTTGTCCGGCTTGTCTGTATTCATCCGGACGAGCCCACCCTCGCGACCGATAGCGCAATTATCATCTGCGACGACGAACTTAAACAGCTCCCGGTTGATAGTACTCTTGACTGGATGGAAACCCGCTACTCTCTCAACTGAGTTACCCTTCTCAATTTGTCGCCCTGATGGAACTCTACAAGCTCACTCTTGCCTCTCTTCTGACCCGCAAGACTTTTGCCATATTTGCTTTCATTCTGATTGTGTTCCCGTTCGTACTTCCGATCATGACACCATGGGAAACAAAGCCTTCCCTTCTAGAACCGGCACGAGCCCAGACCGCATGGGTCCTCCTTTGGATCGCCGCTTTTGGCTGGTTAATCTTTCAGGGTGCAACTGTTGGAGATCGCTGGTCCTCAAATGGGATCCTTGAATACTTCAAAACTATCGGTGTCACAAAGCACAAGCAAATTGCGCAAATATGGCTCAGCTGCTTCACCATTTTTTCCGGCTTCGCACTCATTACCTTTGTGATCAGTACGTTCACTGCTTTGCCTGGCAATCCCATCGAGGCAGAGCACTGGGTGATAACGAATATTCAATATCTTTTCCTATTTCTCTTGGTAGTAGCTCCCCTTCTTGTTCTTGCAATCGCCCTCGGAACTCGAATTAATGGAGCTGCCGCCTACGCAGTTACGATCAGCCTCGCCCTCTACGGAATGTTCGGAATTGGCCACCTTGAAGTGTTTATAGCAGACAACAACAACCCTGTTCTGAACCTTCTTTATGTGGTTTCTCCGCATTACCATCTCTCTGATCTAACCTCTAGACTGGTATTCAAGCTCGGAGCGGTTCCGGCCGGCGAACTTGCCCAGATCGCCTCCTACTTGGGGGGGCTGGCCCTGCTCACTCTTGGTATTTCCTACCCGCTCTACCAGGAAGGGAAATGATACTATCGACTCTCGTGTTTTTGCGAAACGGCGCTGCCGATCATGCGGGAGGCCATTTTACAGAGGTAATTGCACGATCAAGTTCGCAAATTAGGGATCAAACCGCAGCGGCTTCTTGTATTTCAGAAGCGCCGAGTGAACTGCTTATGACAACTTGATCATGGCGGGGTAAATTTCGGAGGCCCCAGTCGTAAACTTCTCGATCC
>DCQY01000088.1:19778-28444 GCA_002323995.1 Akkermansiaceae bacterium UBA1506
CTTAGCAACACTAGGGGTCTAACAAAGCGTCTATCTTAGAGCGTCAGAGAAGCAAAATTCATCGGTTTGGTCGTCAGAGAGCTCGCTTAGATGCCCTCTCGGGAAGCGTCTCGATCTCCTCATAAGAGGCCTTTTAATAATCTTAGATATCAGTCATAATTGAGTTTTCGTATCTTGAAAATTGAGATAGTTCTCAAGACTACTGAAAAAAATCCTTTTTTTATGGTTTTTATTGCTTTAATATATTTTATAAGAGCGTCGTGTGATAATAGATGGTTGGTAGTTTAACGATTGGTGAGTAGATTAAAGGATGGTCGGTAAGTTGATACATGGATTCGCAGGAAACACATAGTCAGGCCGAGCAGGTCATGTCGGCGATTTTTTCAGCAGCTGGCGATAACGATATTTCGGATATTCAGATCCGGAGCGGTTCATATGTTTACTGCCACACTCGAAATGGCCTTGAGATCATCACCCAATTGGGCGAGATGCCCCCGCTGGAGGTGATGAATTTGGTAAAGTTTCTCTACACACGCCAAGAGAACGACAATTCTGGCACTATTTCCAACCTCCAAAATCAGGACGATATCGAAGCTCGCCTCGTCAATCACAAGGTTGCCGACTTCAGCTGCGATGGATTCACCTTGCCCGACGGACGCGTTTCCGGACGTATGCGGATTCAGACTCACCTGAGCACGAACGGCCCCGGCATCACTTGCCGAATTCTTAGCGACGAAATTGCCGACTTGGGAACTCTTGGAATCGCACCAGATACCATTCGTGCACTTCAGGAATTTATGAAGCGCCGCCAGGGATTTGGCCTCGTCACCGGACAGACCAACTCGGGTAAATCAACCACTCTTGCCGCCATTCTTGACTGGCTTCGCCAGAATCACCCTCGCCATATCGTCACAGTCGAGGATCCAATCGAATACCGCTATTCGCGCTTCGTTACCACTGCAGCGCAGGATGCACCACCGCTCCCATCTCCAGGTTTCGTAACACAACAGGAAGTCGGAAAACACGTTGAAAGTTACAAACAGGGTCTTAAAGACGCACTCCGCAAAGCTCCCCACATTATCTTGATTGGAGAGATCCGTGATATGGAGACAATGGAAATCGCTATTGAGGCGGCCCAGACCGGTCACATTGTGATCTCTACCCTACATACCAACGGGGCTGTTAAGACTCTAAGTCGTATTCTCGAATTCTTTCCGCAGGAACAACACCGATCGTTACTTGGCCGCCTATCGGAGATTCTGATGTTCATCCTCTCTCAGGGACTTATTCCAACGGAGAACGGGCGGGTCCTTAACTATGAATTTCTGCAAAACAACAGTTCTGCAGTGCGTTCCGGCATCAGTTCGTATGACGGCGCCGCCAAGTCACTTGAAGACGCGATACGGCACAGCGGCAATATCGAGTGGGATTCTAATCTGAAGAACTTGCTCAAAAACGGCAAGATATCGCACCAGGCCTATCAGATGAATCGCATGAACGAGGAAGAGGGAGAGGAACTATTATTTATCCCCGAAAAAGCGGGATTCTAGCATCCATCAATACACATCACCTGACGGCAAGTCGAAGAACAAAAACAAACACCAAAAATCAGAAGAGATCATAAAACTGTGGAATTCAAAAACGCTTGAATTCTCATCAACGCTCCCCTCTAACGAGATCGGCACCTTGCTGATTCACTTGTCGGCCAGCGAAGATTCCCTCTCAATTCAAAGAACGAATGGAACTCCTCGACACAACCGCATCACCCCTCAAGGTATACAAGCAGGCCAAACGTATTCTAAAGAGCACGAGCCGAGCAAAGAACCCTGACTGGTATCGTCGCTCGACAGAGCTTGCTCTTCAGTGGCACATTTCGATCGGTATTCAGTCAATCACCAGTGCGATCCACAACAGTATTTCAGGTGAATGGTGGGAGGGTCCTGAGCTCCCCGAATTATCGTTAGGTAGCGAGGATTCAAGCGATTCTATTGCGCTCGACGAGCAGACCTTAAGCGATCTTCACGAAATCCTCCGTCAACTTCTTGCCTCTCGCGAATTCGGCTTCAAGCCAAAGTCTCTAGGTATCACTATTCACTTGGCAGATGGCCTGCGCACGCGTGATCTGGATCCAGAATTTGCCTCCGACAGTGATTTCGATAGCCTGAACGAACTTGTTGTCACTGCCCCTGACATTGCTTTAGGTGATGACTCCATAGGATCACAGGGAGGCAAGTGGCGGCTACTCCCATTCATGGGAATAAAGCACGGTGATAGACTCTCCCTGGCCGTGCAAGTGTCAGGTCAATATGACAAGGTCGCCAAGGCCCTGCAGGAATACGGCGAATCCCGCAACATCCCGGTGATTGTCGAGACTCGCTCTGCAGCCTTAGAGGCCTTTGCCGGAGTTCCTTCAATTCTTCCCGAAGCGACGGCGCTAAACGATACGCTCACACTAATCCAGTATGAAGGTTTCACTCTTCTAGGAGGAACTGGTTCAGGCGGTGAGGTAAGGGTGATCCGAGCTTTGATGCACCGCTCGGGAAAACTGCTCCCCCCTCCGGAAATCGCTGAGTTTATTACTAACACAGCTGCCCTTCTCAATCTCAAGTCTCCCAAACTGCTTTTTCTTTCTGCGGATGGAGTTTCTGAAGACGAACTGAGAGGCCTTCTCTCCTACTACCTTGAGTCGCACCCTGATGCGGCATACCAATGCATCGACACTAGCGCCCTAGAATTAGCGACCGGCATACCTCAACAACGTTTCGAGTTCGCCGTGGCAACAGGAAAAACTGGAGAAGTCGAGGATTCTTTCGTTTCGTCGCTAGCCTCCAAGTGGGCTATACAAGACTTCTATAGCCCCTCTCAGACAGAAGCGAGCCAAATGCCGACGCGAGGTGATCTGAAGTTACTCAAATGGGCTGGCCTTGTGCAAATGGCAGCCCTAGTAGCCTTTGTTGCTTTTGTCGGATGGACAGGGACCGATTTTTTTACGAAAATGCGATCCGAGGCATGGAAAGTAGCTCCCACGGCTGCGACCGAGATGGAATTTCGGCTCGTTGAACTTTCAAAAGAACGCAAAGAATGGGAGCACTGGGATAAACTCCTCACCAAGCGTTCCGAAGGTTGGTTAGCCATGGAAGCGCTCCTCAATCTCTTCCCCGAAAACGGTGGTGTTATTCTAACCACTGCTTCTTACCGGACAGACGTCAACGGCAACAGCAAGGACAGGAAAACCGTCGGGATTAAGCGCATCTGGAAAGCTCGAGGTTGGGCCAATCCCGAGGTTGCTCGACAACTTCCTACTCTCGGCTCCAAAACACGAGTGGCCGGTATTCTCAATCAAATTGCTGAGGATAACGAGGCGCCTTACCTAGCGGTTGGAACAGCCACTCGAGACCTTGAAGTCGTATTAACCCAGCGACAGAGCTCCATGCCACCTTCAAATCAGTATCCTGCCAGAGTAGCCCGGAATTTCCGAACCACTTTCGATCTTAGCCTGACCCAGTCACTCGACGAGGATGACGAATTGGCTATGAGCACAAAAGCCCTCTCTTTAGGCCCCTGATCTATGAAATCCTCTCACCACAAAACCGCTATCACTATCTTTGGAGTCGTTATCCCCTTCGTCTTCATCAGCGCTCTGATTGGCGCCACTCTCTACGGGCGCGGAAAGCTGAGTCAAACACACGCAGATAAAGTATCTAATCTCGAACGCTTCAAAATGGCGCGCATCCACGCCGACGGTATTGAAGCGACTCTTGCTACGGGCCAGAAGCGCGAAGAAATTGCCTACTGGCGCAGTAAGATTGAAACCGATTTCATTCAGTCGATTACTGAGAATCTGGAAAAAATTCTGGATCGATATGAGCCCTCAGTCTTGCGCCGCACAGCTATGGGGCAGGCACCGGGAGCGGCGGCTTTTGGTGCCGCATCTGACAACCCCTACTCGAGAATCCAACTGAGTTTTGAAGGCGGTTTCAAACCCATGCAGATGCTCTTGGCCGAGCTCGAAACAGAGATGCCACACTTGATGCTAGAGTCTTTGGATATCACTCCAATGCCAGCGGCAAGCGAAGGAGCTAAAGGAAAGCTTAATTTCCAGGTCGTCTATCTCTGCTGGGAGGACTCCGCGAACTAAAAAGTCCCGATGAAACATCCATCCCTCTTTATTTTCGCTGCATTCCTAGTAATGGCGTTCCCAGCGACTTCCCAGGAGCCGCCTCCGACTCCAGAGGAAAATCTCGTTCCTCCTACAGTTCCGGATGACATGTCCACAGAGGAACGCCTCGCATCGGAGAAAACTCAGGAAATCGAAGCAATCCGTCGCTCGAAATTCGTTCTCTCCAAAATTCGCAATAACGTCCGAGCCGTTGATCCCTTCGGCATGTTCATGGACCCCGCTAATTCAGAGTCCTCAGCGATGCTGGTAGATCAGTACAGCGAGCCAGAGGAACAAACCCAAGCGTTAACCGAGTCATCTCTTAAAAAAGCCCTTGAATCCCTTCCTATTACTGGGTTTTACCCTCAAAAACGTATGCTAGTGATCGGCGCGCGCACCCTCCAACTTGGGGGGCAGTTTGGGATGAAGCTAGACGAACTGACGATTCGCTTGCGATTCGAAGCGATCAGAGGGGAATCCCTTTATTTCAGAGATATAGACACCCAGGAAGTAACTTCGATCGACTTCAATGCACGTCCGAAAGAGTTCGAACGTATCACAGACAGCCCTAAACCAGCGCCAGGTAGGGGCATCGTCCCTATGAATGAACTGTTTATCGTTGATTAGAAATCACTGGATTTCTGATGGGTAGAATGTTAAAATTACCATAATTTTTAGTTTGGCGGTTAATCAAGCGTTATCACCTCAGCCCTAAGACATATGAGAATCAAAGAAATTGGAACCGTAACCGCCGCGGGTTTGATCTCCCTTGCTGCACTGGCAATTCTACAGAGTCAGAATGCGTCGCCCGTCTTACTGGAGTTGACCGAAGCCAACA
This sequence comes from Akkermansiaceae bacterium UBA1506, assembly GCA_002323995.1. Lineage (GTDB taxonomy): Bacteria > Verrucomicrobiota > Verrucomicrobiia > Verrucomicrobiales > DEV007 > Arctic95D-9. Next base: position 24,776 of record DCQY01000088.1, read on the forward strand.
AGGCACAATCCGACACACACCAATACCCAGGGGTCACCGAGCTTTCTGTTCCAGCGCCAACAGCAGAGCCCCCGACCAGCGAAGGGCCTGTCGACGAAACTGACCAAGCCCAGATTCCCCTTAACCGCGCCGGAACAAGCTCCTCAACTCGTGTCCCAGACCTCAAAGCAGTTCCAGAGGGCGATCCTGTTCCCGAGCGCAGCGAGTTAGCTGAAATTCCGGAATCAACTCCCGTTGATGATTCCCCTATTTCCCCCGCCGAAGCCGCCTCTAGTAATGGGAATATGACCGAAAACGACGTCAACCTACCAAGTAGGATCAGCGAAGCAATTGGCGCAGCGACTGGTAATTCGGAGACTGAATCGGCGACTGCGCCGGATGGGGCGGCTATTGAAGGGGAAATGCTAGCTTCTGTCATCGAAGAAACGTCTACTGGATTTTGGCTTCGCGAAGCCAAGCTCAATGATGTATTTCAGCACCTGAGCCAGCTTGGCAATTACCAATATTTCCACAATTCAGAACTAGAGGGGCCTTCCTTCATCGTAACGGGCCAACTCATGGATGACGATCCCATCAAACAGATGGAAGAGCTCGCCCTGATGTATGGTGTGACAATTCACACCAAGGGAAACACGGTTTACGCTTTTAATTCCGCTCAGCTCACGCAGTTACCTACCGAGCCTTTTCGCTACCAACTTAAGTATCTGCGCCCTTCTGACATCGAACAGATCAAGATGATTCTCCAGCCTTTCCTCACTCCTGGAGCTGGGATCATCGAGTATGAGAGCAAGACTAATACGCTCATTGTTATGGACAACTCGCGCCGTCTCGACGCTCTGGCCCTCTTCATTGATGAGATTGATCAACCAAGGCAACAAGTTGCTATCGAGACCCGCATTCTTCGCGTCACCAGCGGCTCTCGAAACCAGATCGGGGTTGACTGGTCTGCAGTCCTCGGTGGGACGGGCCTCAGTTTTGGCGCTTCAGCGAGCCTCAACTCTCTGTTTAATCTGCCGGAACTCTATGAAGCTTCGAGTGTTCTTACCACCGGGGCAGCTGGACAGTCACTCGACATTGTTTCTAATACTACGGGTGCCACCTCTACTGGTGGGGGTTCCGCCGGGGATGGCGGCCTTGTCCTAACACCTGCTCAACTTCAAGCCGTAGTGCGCGCCCTCAACGCGGGAGACCTCGCCCAGCAGGAGTCAAGCCCCACACTCATCACCGAAGATAACGAGCAGGGCCTAATCTCTATCATTGACCGAATCCCGATTATCACGGCAACCGTTAGTGAAACAACAGCAGGTCAGAACATCACCGAAGAAGTGCGATATACCATCGACACGAGCGACCCTGTCGGAGACCCCTCCACTACCCGAGAAGTAGGAGTCTCGGTTGCTGTCACTCCGACAATTCTTCCCGACGGAACAATTCGCATGTCCCTGCGACCCCGCTCGGCCCAGATCGTCGATTTTATTCAGGGAGCCAATGGGAATTCATACCCTCGCGTCAATGAGTCGACCGTCACAACTACAGCTCGCGTCCCAAATGGGCACTCTCTCTTGATTGGCGGTTTTTATGAAGAAATAGAACGCGACGACTCGAACAAAGTTCCTCTTCTTGGCGACATCCCAGCGGTGAATATTCTCTTTAAATCCTCTGACCGAGCTAAGGAGCACACCAGCCTCGTGTTTATCGTGACTCCTAAGCTCTACCAGCCAAATATCGGAACTCAGAACGACTCAATGTCTTATGAGGCTCATGACTCGCATGTTCTTCCGATCAACCACGACTATCCGGACCGCCTCAACCCTGGAAGCAATCACCGGAGTGATTATCAAAATACGAAGAATAATCTTTTTAAGCGCACTCACCCCGACCCACCGTCTAATCTCCTTCATCCCGAACACCCTTTCAACAGACCAGAAGCGGTTGCTAACCATGGGAAAACAAACGAGCAGGTTGCGGAACCGCGCTTTCACGGCAAACCTAGTGTCTCGGTTCGCTCCGTCGACACGGAGGAAAAGAGAACCGGGATCTTCGGCATTTTCCGCAAAAATAGGAACCGCTGAAAGATGAGCCAAGCTTTCGCCGCCACGAGCACTGCAGGAACAGGGTCACCAGATAAAGCTGAACCTTTAGCGGAGAATTTGGAGAACCGCATTTCATCAAATCGAGGCCCCAGTCCCATGCTAGCTCAAGACTTACTTCGAACGCAGATGACCCAATGCGGCGAATACACTTTTCAGGCGCTCAGTAAGATAGGAAAGTTGGCCTCTGAGGAGGCCTCAAGTATTTCGGAGAATTACCTGGAAAAAATCAAGCAGACAGAAAATGGAGAACCATTTCAGGATGCCCTCGCCTTTCTCGTCGTTGATGAATGGAATAAGAGCACTATCGAGTCCCGGGATACCGCGCTCGAACTGACTCGAGCGTTACTCCTCTACTCAAAGACTAAGATCTCTCATCTTGCCTTCGCCCACCAGAACGAAACACCGATTGAATTCTACAACGAATTCCCTGCCGTCTCCGAGATATGCCGGCTTCTCAGTTGCCCCATCATTCAAGTCAGCGGCAGGGACTTCATTACCGTCACCTCGATAAATCCCTTCACAGCAGAAGCAGCCGCGCAACTCATCACCAACGAGATTGAAACCGAAAACGGCCGTAAACCGTTTAGCTTCATCACTACAACCGACCTAAACGCCTGGAAATACACGTGCGAAAGGCACTTCGGCGCATGAATCTAAACATCGGCATCACTCTCAATGAGACGATTACTGACGCAGTTGTCGACCAGTTAATCGAATGTGACCCTTCTCTCGCAGAAAGATCACGAGAGGACATCCCACGAACTTGCACAGCCAATCGCATCCTCGCGGCCATTGGCACAATCACCTCCCTACCCGTCTTTCTTAAAATTAAGGACTTCGTTGATCGCAATCTGCTTGAAGATAGCGATCCATCTCTGCTGAACCGCGGAATGTTTGTCCCTCTTTATAGAGACACCGAACAGATTTACATAGCGGTTGCCAACCCGTGGGATCCAACCGGCGAAGATACTTTTTCTCAACAGTTTCCGGATCTTGAGGTCACCAAGATCCTCGCGCCAGTAGCGGAAATCAGTCAGGTAATCGAGACCGTTTCCAGAACCACAGGCCCTTCTCAGTCTGAACTCGACGCCATAGAAGTTGAGGACAGTGATGATGAAATCGCCGATTTTAACGTTACCGAGAAACACGATGAGCCGCTTGCCCAACTCGTAGCTAAAATCGTCTCAGACGGAGTTAAGGACCGCGCTTCTGATATTCACATAAAATGTGACAAAGAACGCGTTCACTACAGCTACCGAATTGACGGTGACATGGGCGAAAAATATGAAATTCCCATTAAGTTGAAAGACCGCATTGATGCATTCCTACTTAATTTAATGGGGCTTCCCCCAGAAGAGCGCGCCAAGCGCCCAGGCATCTCGGGACGATTCACCGTGAATTATCTCCGTCGTTCAATCGACATGCGATTCGAACGGCACCGAACCTACCGAGGATACCATGTTACCATGCGTATTCTCGATAAGAGCCATTTCGAAGCGAAGCTTGGGGTCGGTTCACTTGCCTTTGATTCAGCAACCCTATTCGAACTCGAAAAGGTAATGGCGATCCCTGCTGG
>DCQY01000128.1 GCA_002323995.1 Akkermansiaceae bacterium UBA1506
CTCCTCTAGGTTTGATCCGGGAGAAAATCCCATGCCTTTCGCGTTCGAACTAGGGGGGCAAAAATTCGGTGCTCTACTCGCTAAAAAGTCGTGGCATGTTCCTTTTGAAGTTCAACTCGACGAGTTCATCTTTGATCGTCACCCGGGCATCAGTATGGCTCGAAACTACGAGAGCCGGGTCACTCGGCTAGAAACCGACAAAGGAGCTAAGCCTCTGGAAATCAAAATGAATGAGCCTATGCGATACGAAGGCTACACTTTCTTTCAGGAATCCTTCGGCCCGGCTGGATCACAGCCCGGAGACCGCATGTATTCCCAGTTTGCCGTAGCAAACAATCCCGCCGACCAGTGGCCACTATGGGCACTCGTTGTCACCAGTATCGGTCTCGGAGTCCATTTCGTTATTATGCTACTGGACTACATGGCTCGCTCACGTAAAAAACGCATTCAGGCTGCCTCATGAAGTCGCAATTCTTCCTTCTGCTATCCTTAATCGTCGGCATTAACAGTCTGGCGTCTGCCCGCGAAGTTCCTCAAGTCGACCTTGAGAGCTATGATCCATGGGATTCGCAGGTGGTCGAAACTTTTGAACATCTTCTCATGCAGGAAGCAGGTCGAGTGAAACCGATCTACAGTTATTCGCGCTTTACCCTGCTTCAATTCAGCGGCAAGACCTCGCTCAGCTTTGGAACCAAAGACGGTGAAACCCACAAACTCCACTACAGCGAGTGGATGCTCGACGTCCTCTTTCGCGGGAATGTGGCAAAGGCACTCCCCGTTTTTGTGGTCGATGACTCCGCTGCTATCGTTCAGATTGGGGTTTCGCCCAAGGAGAAGCGTGATCGATACTCTTACGACGAGATCGTCTCAGGCCGCGCCAAGCTTGCTCAACTCAGTGCGCAATACGGCGAGAAACAGCGTAAGCATACGGAAAGTGAAAAGGATCCTCAATATGAGCTCGATCGAATTGAGGGCATGATCCTGACTCTTGGCCGCAACATCAGCGCCTTCGAATTCCTTGTTGGACAATTTAGTTTTGCACGTAAAGGACAACTCCTCGTCAACGAAAACATTCTTCCACAGGAAATGGTAGCGCTCGCCGCTACGCTAGATCCCGTCGCGATGATCGACAAAATGCCGGAGATGACTATCCAACAACTCGGCCAAGCGATCCAGCAGCCCGATACCGGCGACGAAGATGCTCGCATGTTTACAAGCGCCTTGAGACTCTTTTTCTTCTACGCCAACTCGGCGCGAGGTATTAATCTCTTTCCCCCACAGGAGAATGACAACGAAATCTGGTTGTCCGCCAGCGATGCTATGCTGGAGGGCCTCGAGTCGAAAGAAGCAAGGCCCTGGGCTATCGAACAACTGAAGGAGCTTCAGACCGTGATTGAGGCCAGCACTCAGGGAACTGAAACTTTCAGTGCTGCGCTTGCAACGTTCTCAGATTCCCAGCGTGCCAAAGCAGAATCTCGTGGAGAAGGAGAACATTCTGCCCTCGAAGTTCAACTCTACCGGGGAAAATACTTCAGTTACGCTCTCTACCTTTTTGTCTTTGGCTTTATTATTTTAGCAACCAGTTGGTTCTCTCCTGCGAGCAAATTTGGTCAGATTACGGTTCTGATCGCCAGTCTTCTCGCTCTTGCAGGGCTCCTTCTCGACATTTACGGCATCACCCTGCGAAGCATTATCCGGGATCGACCTCCGATCACCAATCTGTATGACACTGTGATCTTCATAACCGCAACAGCCGTTCTTCTCGGTTTGATTATCGAGTATTTCACGAGAATTGGAGTCGGAGCCCTGATCGCCATTGTGAGTGGCATGTTGGGTATGTTTCTTTCGATCAAATACGAAGCGAAAGAGGCTACCGACACAATCACCCAACTTGTTGCAGTCCTCGACACAAATTTCTGGCTCGCCACCCACGTCACCATCATCAACATCGGTTACGCTGCCGGTTTGGTCTCTGCTATTATTGGAATGCTCTATCTAGCGGCGCGTTTCATTCTCAACCTCGTCGGAAAGGAAGCAAAAGACTTCGTAAAGCTGCTAACACGGATGAACTACGGTGTGGTTTGTTTTTGCCTCTTTTTCTCACTTGTCGGCACAGTTTTAGGTGGCATCTGGGCAAACTACAGTTGGGGCCGATTCTGGGGATGGGATCCCAAAGAAAATGGGGCACTCATGATCTGCATTTGGACCCTTGTCATTCTCCACGGACGCATGGCCGGGTGGATTCGAGATCTTGGCGTCCACATGAATGGCATCATTCTTGGAATCATCGTCACCTTTAGTTGGTGGGGTGTAAACAACCTTGGCGTTGGGCTTCATTCTTACGGCTTCACCGAAGGGGTGTGGAGCTCTCTCTACAAAAGCTGGGGTATCATGGGAATCTTCCTGCTAATGGGTATTTGGCTTTACATCGATGATCGAGCGAAGAAATCGGCTAAGAAGGCCGAGCGTAAGTCGAAAAAAACTGATCCCCAGACGAATCCGGCCTGATTAATATTCGTACTGGAATTTCGATTAAGTCTGTCTAAGCTCCCTGCATGGCAATTTTTTTTGGAATATTTATCGCGGTTATCTTCATGATCGCAGGTGCCGTAGCTTTCGGCTATCTCGTTAAAGGAAAGTAGGTCACTACTCGCTACAATCTTTCCAACTCCACGACGGTTCAATCTTGAGCTGCGAGACCATTACGTTTCGATTTTGCTTCGGAAAAAAGTTGGATTTACTCATCAGACTGGCAATTCTTCCTGTTGAAACCGACTTTTCGCATTCCACATTGAATGCGTAACCTCTTCATCGTCGCTTTCGTTTCATGGCCAGACGCAAGACCAAAATTATTTCTACACTGGGACCTGCTACCCAAAGTCCCGAGATGATTCACCAGCTCATTACCGCCGGTGCCAACGTCTTCCGGTTGAACATGAGCCATGCCTCTCACGATTGGTGCCGTGAGGTCATCGGGCAAATCAAAGAGCAGTCCTACGCCACAGGCGTCAGCGTGGCCTCCTTGATCGATCTCCAGGGCCCTTCGATAAGAACCGGGGATATTGATGGCAAGATGAACCTCAAGAAAGGAGACACCGTTGAGTTTCGCAACGCCTCACTCGAACCAAAAAGCCCCATCTCGGTCACCACGAATTATGACGGACTCCACGAAGATGTCTCGGTCGGTGACGTGATGCTGGTTGATAACGGCGAAATCCACTTTCGCGTGCATCACATCGATGAGGGCCGACTCACCTGCGAAGTTCTCACCGACGGGCAAATGGGTTCAAGGCGCCACATCAACCTTCCTGGCATCCGGGTTAATCTTCCGGCACTGACCAAGAAGGATCTCATGGACATTGAGGTGGCCGCAGAGCTGCAGGTCGACTATGTGGCGATCAGTTTCGTCCGTGACGCCGAACACGTTTGTCTTCTTCGCGAAAAGCTCGACGAACTGGATTCGAGTGCTCGTATCGTCTCGAAAATTGAAGACCAAGAAGCCGTCAAACATCTCTCAGAAATCATCAAGGAATCAGACGCCGTCATGGTCGCCCGCGGAGATCTTGGTATCGAGGTTCACATCGAGGAACTTCCCGTAATCCAGCGCGCTATCGTGAAAGAATCGGCTCGCATCGGTCGCAAGGTAATCGTCGCCACTCACATGCTTGAGTCCATGACTGAAAATCCCGTTCCCACACGCGCAGAAGTCACTGATGTGGCCAACGCTATCTTTGAACAGGCTGATGCTGTTATGTTAAGTGGCGAAACTTCCGTTGGGCAGTATCCAATAAAATGTATCGAAGTCCTAGATCGAATTGCCCGCCGCATGGAGCGCGAGCCCGGTGCTGGCTTTTCAGAGGATATTGAACTCCGAACCGAAAAGCAGCACACCGTGAAATCAGCAGTCGGCCTCGCCAACTCCCTCGAAGATGCCCATCTCATTATCTTTACGGCTCGGGGTGTTCTTGCTAATTACGCCGCTCACCAGCGACCAACTCGGGCCAATATTTACGCCTTTTCCCCCGATGAAGTGGTGGTTCGCGCCCTCAATCTAAACCGAGCCGTGTTCTCTTATCCGATGCAATTCAACAAGGATCCGGAAAAGAGCATTCGCCACGCCATTGACCTTTTGAGAGAGAAAGGTCAGATTGAACCTGGCGACTCGGTCGTTATCCTCAGCGACGTTCTCAACCAAGATTTCGATACCGAAGCGATTCTCCTCCGCAAAGCTTGATGAAGCTAAATTCCTTCGAGACGATAGACTCTCATCTACTCTTTGGTCTGGTGAATACCGCCTTAAGGAATGACTTCGACGATCTAGAGGATTTGATCCGTTTCCACGACCTCGATCAGGAACGCCTCCTTCAAAAACTAAGAGAGGCTGGCTACCACTACGTGGCTGACCTCAATCAATTTCGCCCCACCGCTTCTCGCTAGAGGATTTCAACAAGCGAACTCACTTGTGAGCGTCAACAATCGCTTGAATATCAGCGCGCTTAACCCCAGCAGGAGAATCCACACTGGCGAATTTAGCTCGTGCAGCCGCTGCTTGCTCGACTGTTACAGGTGAAGCACTGTTACCCCAAGTGTTCCGAGTGTAGGTCAACACGGCCGCCATTTTTTCATCATCAAGGCCAGCACCTAGTGAAGCCATCATACCCATGTAATCCATGTTCTCTTTGGCAATGCCTTTCAAAATAATCAGGAGGGCGGTATCAGCATCGCCAAGGAGAAGTTCAGATCCATGTAAACTAGGTGCCATTAGCATAGGCCCTGCTTTGAGCCCAGCCCCGTCAGGACCATGACAAGCGGCACAGGTCGCATAGGCAGCTTTTCCAAGCTCCATTTGAGGCATTTCAAGAACTTCCCCCCCAGCAGTGGCAGTTGCTGCTACCGCTGGTTCGCCCATAGCTGTGGCGGCAGGTTCTGCCGTTGTCACCGCAGCGGATGCTACTTGTACAGCCTCTCTTTCCTCGGCCACCTTTACCCCTGATCCGCTGAGAAAAGCGAATCCGACGGCGCCCAGCATCACAACGAGAGAGGCAGGAATGGCAAAGATGAAAGCTTTCCCGAGTAGAGTGAGGATCGGATGTGTTATTTCGTTGTTTTGGTCGCTCATGGACGCGTGGAAAAAAGCTGATTTTTGATAGAAGTCAATTGATTGCTGCTTGCGCCAAAGGCGCGAAATACCGCTATCCATGTTGGTTTACGTGATTGCCAAACCAGGGGATACGCGAAACAGAAGAAATCGTGTATGATTAAGAATGTCGTCCCTCTTCGAGTCCGTAGAACTCACTCCGGTAACACCTGAAGAACTGCCACTCATCAGTGGAATGGCCGCCAAGATCTGGCCTGACGCCTATCGGGAAATCAATTCCCCCGAACAGACCAGTTATATGCTGGAATTAATGTATAGCCCTCAGGCCATGGAACAAGATCTCGCCGAGGGCGTGATCTACCAATGGATTCTCTGCGAGGACGAGCGGGTAGGTTTTATCGCTGCCGGGCCAATCATCCCCGGTGAACCCTGCGTTCTCCATAAATGCTATGTTTTGAACGAGGCTCAAGGAAGAGGCTCTGGAAAAGCGGCGCTACGGCTTCTTTTTGCACAACTTTGTAAAGAAGGAACACCGCTCCTAAGGCTGCGGGTGAATCGTAAAAACTCACGCGCGATCAGATTCTACCAATCACTCGGTTTCAGTAAAGAAGCCGAAGATGTCCTCGATATCGGAGGAGGGTTTGTGATGGACGATTACGTTATGATCAGGTATCTGACTTGAGAGGCTTCCTTTCCTCTCGTTTTTAGGCCTATAAGTGGCTAATTTTTACCTTGGCCAGTCCACCGCGATCCGGCGACACTATCCCCATGACGAATGTGACTGGTCAGGACCGCATCAAACGACTGCGCGAGGATCTCATCCCCGCCGCTGATCACTTATGCTGTCTTATCCATGACTTCGCCTCGACTGGAGCGTGCCTCACTGGAGAAGATGCTCAATTAGTCGCCGATCTCGAGAAGCTGAAAGACCAAGCCGATACTTTTAAAAATGGAGTAGCAGATTGGTTCAGCGATGAAGCCGTTTTGGGCACTGGAGACTTCGAAAAGAACCTTAGCCACGCCCGACACGATGCCCGCAACGGACTGAATCACCTTTTTGGAATCATCCAACTGATTCAAATGGCGGCTCCATCCGGTGAAATTGGCAAAAAGTCTCCGGCAATCATCGCAGCTCTCGAAAATTGTCTGGCCCTGATATCGGGAACAGCTCAGATCGTTGAACCAGCGTTCAGTTCAAGCTCTTTTAATACTGCAGACTCGGCGACCGATTCGTCGGCGAGATCGTTGCAGGGCACTCTTCTTGTCGCCGATGATGATGAAGAAAACCGCACCATCCTTGAACGTCTCCTGATCACTCACGGATTCAAAGTCGAGTTTGCAGTCAATGGCGTGGAAGCGATTCAACGCATCTCTGAAAAAGCCTACGATGCTGTCCTGCTTGACATCCAGATGCCCGAAATGGACGGCTTCGAAGTACTGGCCAAGCTCCGCGAAACCGGCCATCTGCGCCACACTCCCGTGATTGTGGTCACCGGACTCCAAGAGGAACAAGACGCCGTACGGTGCATCGAGATTGGAGCCGAGGATTTTCTCTCCCGCCCAATACGTACTGAACTGCTCTTCGCGAGACTCAACGCCAGTCTCGAAAAGAAACATCTTCGGGAGAAAGTATTTGAGCAGCACTTCACTCCCGATCTCGCTCGAGAACTTGCCCGCAACCCCGATCCAATGAAGATGCAGGCGCGTCAGGCAGAAGTGACTGTCCTCTTCTGCGACATTCGCGGATTCTCCACCTTGAGTGAACGACTCGGTCCCGCTCAGACAATCGATTGGCTTAGCGGAGTCATGGGTGAGTTTTCCACCATCGTCATCGAACATGGAGGTGTTCTGGTTGACTACACCGGAGACGAACTCATGGCCATGTGGGGCGCTCCCAACGAACAACCTAATCACGCGGACCTTGCTTGCCAGGCCGCTATTGGGATCATGAATTCATTAGATGAGCTAAATGAGAAATGGCAGCCCATCGTTGGAGCCGAAACCGCAGTTGGTATTGGTATCAATACCGGGGAAGCGCTTGTCGGGAACGTGGGCACCCATCGTAAATTCAAGTATGGTCCGCTTGGAACCGTTGTGAATCTAGCCAGCCGCGTACAGGGGGCCACCAAGTTCCTTAAGTCTTCCCTGCTTATCTCCGGAAACACCGCGGAACAACTTCCGGATGATGCGAAAACCCGCCGCCTCTGTCAGGTTCGTGTCCAGAACATCCACACCTCGGTTGACCTCCACGAACTCGAACTTCCCGGAACACCAGATAACTGGCAACACCTAGTCACTCAATACGAAGCTGCCCTGAACCAGTTCGAATCCGGAAATTTTCGCCAAGCATCTGCCATCCTTGGCGACGTGCTTCTCACCGTTCCCAACGATGGCCCAAGCTTGCAACTGATGCGCCGGATTGTCGACGCCATGCTGGAAGAAGGTGCCGATTTTTCCCCAGTGTGGAAGTTGCCGGGAAAATAGTTATTGTCCCAATAAAGGAATCGCTCGCTTCTGCTCAGCGCTCGCGAAGGCAGTATCTACTATCTGCTGACCGACAAGCGACATGGCCACGCTTAGGGGCCCTTCGATCTCCCTCTCGTTTTCGAGGCAATCGATCAAATACTCGACTGGATTAGACCTCGGCGACGGCAAGTTGGGAGCATCGACACAACGCCCTTCCGGACATTCTTTCAACTGCACCGTCACATAATCGTCGTAGTCTCCACTTGAGATCGTTCCCCTAGTTCCCTTAATTATAAAACCGCATTTTGGCTGCGGCTGATGCGACCAAGGGTCAGTAAAAGTCCCCCACCTCGTTTCAAACTTCGAGAGTCCCGATTCATATCGCGCCACGGCAATGCAATGTTCATCGACCTCGAGTGCGCTGTTTTCGAGATCCCACATCGCCATGACTTCGATTGGCTTCTTGCCTCCATTAAACCATGTCCCAAGTGTGGTTCCATAGCCAAGGTAATCTTGAAGGCTTCCACCACCCTCGGATGCTCGATAAAACCAGCTTGCCTTCTTTTCTTCTTCGGTAGGTTCTCGCTCAATCTTATCGGCGCCATGCCATAGCGGACCGCGATTACCGTCGTAGAAATGAACTTCCTGAACCTCGCCAATGAGCCCGTCCTGAATCAAGGTCCACGTTTTTTGATGAGACCGATGCCAAGCTAAGGGCCAATTAATCGCGAGTTTTTTTCCAGAATCAGCCATGGTGGCTATCATGCGCTCTGCCTCCGAGAGATTAGAGGCAAACGGTTTCTCCATGAGAATATGAGCTCCGAATGGAGCAACCTTTGCGGTCCACTCGGCATGCCTCGCTGCTGCAGGACAGAGGATAACGATATCAGGCCTAGTCCGCTCAAGGCATTGTCGGTAGTCAGTAAAGACCTCTTTCTCTTTGAGTTCAAAATTCTGACGCGCCGAAAGCATTCGCTGCGACTGTTCGTCCGCTATCCCAACAATCTCGGCATTCGGATGGTCATAAACCATTCGGAGCAGATCGCCCATGTGGAAATGGTCGAAGTTGATGCCCGCGATGCGCCACTTCATGCCTTCCTTCAACAAGCTAAGATACCTTAGCGTGCCCTGTTAACTATCTTCTTGGTAAACGTCTCACTTTTTCCAATCACTGGCGATCCCGAATAGAGACAGCTTTCCGTAGTCACCCATCCCCGTCGGTTACCTTGGTCTTGTCGTGGAAAGCGGCAAAGAACACAGCCGTAATAACCGCCGCCATAATCGCCGGAAGAATCCAGAAATCTTTCCACTGATCCATCGTTTCTGTGAGTAAACCAGCGTCGACACCGTCCGGCATACTCTTGGCAAACATGTTGGCAAACTTCTCAAGCACCGACCAGTCAGCTGTCTCACGAGCGCCTCCAACCGCGTCGTTGAGCTCTCCATAGTTACTCACCTTTTCAAACTGCCCGGAAATTCCCCAGCGTCCGAAAACAATGCCGTAACCAATAAACATTCCCAATCCCTGAGTAATGAACACCAACATGCTCTGGGCTTGGCTTCGCACTTCTTTCGGAGCCACTGCATCGGTATACATGAAACCGGTCACGAAGAAAAAATCATAACATATTCCATGCAGAGCCACGCCCAGCATGATCATCCAGAACGCTTGATCTGGGGCGCCGTAAGCAAAGAGCAGGTAACGCAGCACCCAAGAGAGCATCCCCACGAGAATCATCCACTTTACCCCGAGGCGACGGAAGAAGAATGGGATTAGAAGCATAAAGATAATCTCGGACATCTGACCGATAGTCATAAAGGAAGCCGCCTGCTCGAATCCAGTCGTAGCAAGGTATTGGGCCGTTACGCCGTAGTAATAGGCAAGCGGGATGCAGATCAGTCCCGAGCAAAGGATAAAAACTAGAAAGCCCGGCTTGGCTAGCAGCTTCCAAGCATCAGCCATCAATATGGCTCGCAGGTCGAGCTTCTGACCTTTTGCCGGGGGTGGCGTGTGAGGCAAAGCAAATGAGAGTATTCCCAGCAGAATAGAAGAACCTGCCGCCAGCTTGAAGATCGCAAGTGAGGAAGTCCATCCCATAAAACCCACGGCCAGTCCGGCGACGATCCAGCCAATCGTTCCCCAAACGCGAATCTTGGGAAACTCGATCCGGCTGAGATTGGAAAATGCGATCGTATTACCCAGGCCAAGAGTCGGCATATAACAAAGCATGTGACCAAGGAAAAGGTACTTGAGCAGCACTGCATTTCCAGCCGACGCAGCCCCTTCTGCCATCCAAAGAAGCGCTCCCCCAATGAGAAACAGGACTCCCATCACGATCTGAGACGGGAAGAAGCGGTCAGCGATAATCCCCAGAAAAAGAGGGGCGAAGATGGCACCCAATGGAGCCGAGTCATAGGCAGCCCCAGTACTGGCTGCCATATCATTAGCCCCCAGAGCCTGACCTACGGTGGCAAACCACGCCCCCCAGGTGAAAAACTGAAGAAACATCATGATGCTCAGCAAAGGCACCGCAGATCGATTGGAGTTATTAGCCATAGTCGCGATTTGTTAGGGAATAAGGTAGGATATTGTCGAAAAACGAAAGACGGATCAACGCCGAAATACCGCCTTTATCCACGCATTGACGCTGTTCCTTCGAGGAACACCTGGGGGGTCAGCTATGAGAGTAGTCTCGCTGCCCGAAGATTGAAGAACCCACCCGGATCTGAGTCGCTCCTTCTTCGATCGCGGCGCGAAAGTCATGGCTCATCCCCATAGATAACTCAGAAAGCTCCACGCCTGTCGAAGCGATCAGCTGATCCCTAAGTTTTCTCAAAGCAGCAAAATGCGGTCGTACCTTTTCAGGATCCGGATCAAACGCTGGCACAGTCATTAATCCCTTGAGTTGGACTCGTTCAAGTTGGGCGACCTCCACCACGATGTGTTCAAGTTCTTCGGCCGCAAGACCGAACTTGGCCTCATCCCGAGCCACGTTTACTTGCAGCAGGATTTCAGGCTTTAATCCAAGCTCTCCTGCGATGCGATCAATCTGCA
>DCQY01000064.1 GCA_002323995.1 Akkermansiaceae bacterium UBA1506
AAAGCAGCCAAGAAAAAGGCAGCTAGGAGGAAGTAAAATCCCCAATAACGCTAAATGATCCTTTGAAATGAGCGTGCTTCGGCACGCTCATTTTTTTTCCATCTGGCTCAGCATCTCAATCATTATCTCACGGCGCTGATCAGATGAGATATCTGGATTCTCCTGACGGAGCTTCATCATCTTTTGAAACATTTTAGAACGCTGCTCTTCTGAGAGTTGCATCATCTTCTCACGGATATCAAAAGAACCCCCATCATTTTTTCCTTTTGCACCATCGCCACCTTCGCGAGGTCCGCTCCCTAGGCCAGCCTCCATGACTCCTCTGCCTGGAAGAGCTTCTCCCCGCTTCAAAAGCCATTCGGCATAGCGCACCGTAACGACTTCCCCACCATCAATGGATACTTTGGCGGAAACCTTTTCCAAATCCTCATCTTTCATCAACTCAACCATCTTCCATCCCTGAGCATTAAGCTGGTGAGAAACGATATACGTTTCCTTGGTTTCCTTATTCAGCAGCGTCGCCATCTGAATCTGATCCACCATAGCCATGCCAGTAAGAATCAGCGAATCGCTCAAATTGATTGATCGCGAAAAAGGTGACTGGGACGTTAAGGCTCCAAAATCACTGGAATCGACAGGACGAGGAACAAAGGACTCTTTCTCCGCGGACCACGAATTGACAATCCCATAAAAGGCGATAAGCAATACTGTCGTAGCGTATTTCATACCTGTTAGTGAACACCAAGACGCTAGCTGCGTTTTACGAAAAGCATCAGCGCCCTAATTTCTTCTGCCCGGTCGTGAATCGAATCTGCCATACTCGCGTCGCGTAATCTTTCGACTCAGAATCGGAAAAAATGGTAAGCCCGTCAATCAAGGTCTACGGGTAAACGACTTTATAAACGCTTCGAACTGTTCGTTTTCCTCAGTCGCCTCGTTCATGAGTTCATCAAGGCTGCGCCGATCGCGTTTCGTTGGGCGCCCAGTTCCCGCTTCGCGGACGGGTTGATTAATTCTGACCTGCTTAGCCGCTTCAACGGATTTCTCGTATTCTTCGGGTGGGGTAAGATTCTGAAGATAGTCAGTCACTAACTTGGCTCCGATCCGTTTAGAAATTATTGCCTTCACTCTTACAGTTTGGGTCGACGCTTCCCGCCTCACCTGAATTTCATCACCGATCCGAACCTGTCGCGATGCCTTGCAGCGACTTCCATTCACGAGGAGACGCTCTTTCTTACAAGCACTTCCCGCAAGCGCTCGTGTTTTAAACAAGCGGACGGCCCAGGCCCAACTATCGACACGAACACTTTCCTCTTTATCTGAGTGTAACTCCCCTTTCACAGTCTTAGGCCTCCAATGTTCGACCGCACCAGGTCCAGCAGTTTTCCCCATAGCGCTCAGTCACGGCCCCAGCTAACTCAATGCCAATCGCTTCTGACTCGACGATCGCTAGCATAGTGGACCCCGAACCAGACATCAGGGCCGCTTGGACACCTGGCTGTTCTTTTAACCAATTCTTCATCGCTCCCAATACCGGATATTTATCAAATACCGGCCGCTCGAGATCATTCACTAATGCTCCCCAAGCACTCTCTTGCGGTTCATAAGAGAAATCTTCGTAGGTGCAGGATTCAGCAAATTGCTTGTAAGCCCAACCTGCCGAAATAGCGAAAGCTGGCTTAATGAGAACGATCTCGCCAGCGAGTAAGATTTCATCAACCGGCTCAACGAGCTCACCGCGCCCCCGACAATCACAGGGTCCGTCGAAGAAAAAAAACGGGATGTCCGATCCAATGGTCGCTCCAATTTTTGCAAGTTCGCCTTCACTCAACCCGAGACCTGCCATTTTATTGATTGATTTTAAGACGGCAGCCGCATCGCTACTGCCACCCCCCAGCCCGGCGCCTACAGGAATTCTCTTATCCAACTCGATGCTAATGGCGAAGGATTTGCCACAATACTTTTCGAGCGCACGCACCGCCTTGACGACGAGATTCTCCTCCCCGCTTGGTAATTCAGAGTCTGAGCATTGCAATACCACGGAGTCATCTTCCCGCCACTTCAATCGCAACTGGTCAGCGAGAGAAAGTTTTACCATGCGGGTTTCAATTTCGTGAAAACCATCCTTCCGTTTTCCAAGAATACGGAGCCAGAGATTTGTCTTCGCAGGAGCCTCGATTGAAAAAGCATCGCCCATATCAGGAAAATCGCTCATGAATTCCAACCGATAACCGCAAAGAGTCTCCCCGTCTTACCCTTTTCTAAACGATAACTATAGTAAAGGTCCGGATCACTAGTCGTACAAGTGCCACAATCATGAATCTGGTCGGTCGGAACTCCTTCTTTTTCGCAGCTTCTGATAATCTGAGCAGCAAAGTCAATCTCATACATCGGAGGGCGAATGCACGGAGCAATCTGCACAACTAAGTCAGCAGGATTAGAACCGTAGTGACGTTTCATCAGACTAATAGCTTCTGCGGCAATGCCAAGCTCGCTACCTTTTTTGCCTGAATGCACAAGCGCACAGGCTCGCTTAATCGGATCCGCAATATAAACTGCTCCACAATCTGCAACAAACACCCCAATAAACTGGCCAACCGTAGCCGTTGCAAGTCCATCCGTCTGATGGTGATGGGCATTAACTGCACCACCTAGCGGGTCGCAGCAAAAAACAATCTTGCCATGCACCTGATCACCAGTGGCGAGGTGATTATGATCAATACCGAGAGCCGCTAATTGGGTATGGTGATGTTCCTCAAGCCGCTTTAATGCCGTTTCGCGGTCGGTAACGACATCGATTTCAGGGTGCTTCAGAATGAAGGCATGGACAAGTCCCTCCACCGCATCCAGAGCTGGAAATGTTTCAATGAAGCGAAACGAAGCCATTGATCTCTGAACCAACAGAGTTAGAAGAAAGAGTCAACCCAGTTAAAGTAAACTCTTACTAAAGAACTCTCTGCTGGACGATCTGGCTTTAGGGCTCTCGGCCATCTTGTTGCCCAATATCACATTAAGATTTGCCATAGCTGGCGCTTCCTGCGATTTAGGCTACCTTCCCGCCCCCCTTCATGCTGGCGGTCGAAAAAGTTTCCATCGAATACGGAGCCCGCGCTCTTTTTAAAGATCTTTCGTTCACGATCCGAGCCAAGGAGCGTTGGTCACTTGCGGGCCCAAATGGCGCGGGCAAATCGACCCTGATGAAAATTATCGCTGGGATCGAAGAGGCCGATAGTGGCCGCATTATAAAAGCGAAACAGACCACGATTGGCTACCTACCCCAGGAGGGAGTCATACATCAAGGCACTACGGTATTCGGCGAAGCCGAAAAAGCTTTCGACGACGTAAAACAGTTACGGGAGCAACTCAGGGAAGTCGAGAACGAGCTCGAGACCGCCGATCCAGAGAGCGAAGCCTACGGAAATCTTCTTGAAGTATTTGGTGATATACAATTGCGGCTTGATCACCACGACGTCAGCAAAATGAAACCTCGCATTGAAACCGTGCTTATCGGTCTTGGCTTCAAGCAAGGTGACTTTCAGAGGGAGACTAGCGAGTTCAGTGGAGGCTGGCAGATGCGAATCGCCATTGCCAAACTGCTGCTGCGGGAACCTTCAGTTATCCTGCTCGATGAGCCGACCAATCACCTTGATATCGAAACAGTACAATGGTTGGAGCAATGGCTGCGCGGATATGGGGGCGCCATCATTCTCATCTCGCACGACCGTTCCATGCTGGACAATCTAACCAACCGTACTCTCGCCTTCGAACCCGGCGGTAGAGTCGAGCAATATTCGGGCAATTACTCCTTTTTCCTGCGCGAACGCGATGCCCGTCAGGAACAGGCCCAGCGGGCTTTTAAAAACCAGCAACGCGAGATCGAAAAGACCGAGAAGTTAATAAATCGCTTCCGTGCCAAGGCGACAAAAGCCAAGATGGTACAGTCGCGAATCAAGCAACTCGAGAAAATGGATCGCATTGAGTTGGAGGAAGAGGGCGCGACGATGGACTTTCGATTTCCCCAGCCCGAACGAAGCGGCCAGTCCGTCCTCAAGCTGGAAGGCGCTTGCAAACACTACGGAGATAACAAAGTGATCGATGAGCTCGACTTGGAAATTGAACGCGGTGATAAGATCGCCATCGTCGGAGTCAACGGTGCCGGCAAGTCGACCTTCTCACGCCTCATCGCCGGGGACGAAGAGCCCACCTCCGGCGAACGAATCGAAGGCCATAAGGTTGGCATTGCTTACTTTTCTCAAACGCATGCCGATGAGCTCGACCCTAACAAAACAGTTCTCGAAACGATGGAGGGTAGTATCACTAATGAAGCGGCAGGTAACCTTCGCACCCTGCTAGGTGCTTTTCTCTTTCGCGGCGATGATGTCTTCAAGTTGGTCCGGGTCCTGTCGGGGGGCGAACGCGGCCGCCTTGCTCTCGCCCGCATGCTCCTGCAGCCTGCAAATTTCCTAATTCTTGATGAGCCAACCAATCACCTCGATCTGCATTCGCAGGAAGTGCTACAAAAAGCCTTACTCGACTACACCGGCGCCTACGTAATTGTTTCTCATAACCGTTCCTTTCTCGATCTCATCGTTAACAAGGTAATAGAGTTTATTCCCAACCAACCGCCCAAGATCTACTACGGTAACGTTAGTGACTACATCGAGAAGAAACAGGCTGATAGCGACGCCGCTAAGGGCAAAGGAGATAAATCCACATCGAACGCTAACAGACGTTTATCATCCTCTTCATCCAGCACTAAGCGCAAGGAGCAGCGACGCCTTGAAGCGAAGGCCCGGGAAGCCAAAGCCGCCAAGTTGAAGCCGCTCAAAGCGGAATTCGAAAAAGTCGAGTCGAACATCGGCAACCTCGAAAAGGAAAAATCTGATCTCACTGCGAAGCTCGTCGATCCTGAATTCTTCAAAAAAGGAGAGGAGGCATCCGAAGCGACGAGGCGGTTCTCCGCAGTCGAACTGGAACTTGAATCGCTCTTTACAAAATGGGGTAAGCTGAGCGAAGAGATTGAAGAGATCGAGGGTTCCTGAATCTCCGCCCTTAAACTCGACACCTGATTTTGGGAAGCCTGCTCTATTGTTGCGATACCGTCGGTATACTCGCCTTGATCTTTGCGAGTTAATTGAATCTCAAAGCCCTGGCTTCCTTCTTTCCTACCGAGCTAAATGGTTGGCCCCACGAAAAGGAGAGTCGGCATGAAGGCTCTACCTCCTTAAGTGTCGGCTGACAGAGTCCAAAGCAATGGTATTGGGTAGCTTATCATTCGCTCGGGAAACGCGAACTCACATTGACACTATGCGTCGTCACCGCTCTGTTAGAAAGATGCCGGATGCTTCCAACCGACTCTTTCTTCTCGATGGTATGGCTCTCGTTTACCGAGCACACTTTGCTCTGATTCGCAGCCCCATCTATACCTCAAAGCGCGTTAACACTTCTGCGCTCTACGGCTTCACCATGAACCTGCTGGATTTGCTCGAAAACCAGTCACCTACCCATCTCGCCGTTGCCTTCGACACCTCGGATCCTACACCACGTCATAAGATCTATCCGGAGTATAAGGCCAACCGCGAAGACATGCCCGAAGACCTCGCCGCCCAGCTTCCCCATGTGAAACGGCTTATCGAAGCTTTCAACATTCCGGTTATTGAATGTCCAGGCTGGGAAGCCGATGACATTATCGGAACGCTTGCTCGCAAGGCCGATGCAGAGGGTGGTTACGAAACCTATATGGTGACCCCGGATAAAGACTTCGCTCAACTCGTCACCGAGACCACTCGCATCTACAAGCCAGGCCGCCAAGGCTCCGCCGCGGAAATTCTTGACCGCGACGCCATCTGTGAAAACTGGCAAGTTCAGGATCCGCTTCAGACTATCGATATTCTCGGGCTTTGGGGTGATGCCTCAGACAATATTCCCGGCGTTCCGGGGATCGGCGAAAAGACCGCAAAAAAGCTCGTCGCCCAGTTCGGCAGCATAGAGGCCTTGCTCGAAAATAGCGACCAACTAAAGGGAAAACAAAAAGAGAATGTCGAGAACAACACTGAAAAGGCACTGCTCTCCAAGAAGTTGGTCACGATTATGATCGACGCTCCTGTTAAGGTGGGCTTTGACGAAATCAAACTTGGTGAGCGAAATCATGAAACCCTCAAATCTCTCTTTGTAGAATTTGAATTTAATTCCATCGGCAAGCGCCTTTTCGGAAATGAGTTCCAAGCGGGCCGGGGTCACGACATGACGGATGATGTTGCCGGACTCGCTCCTAAGCTAACAACAATCAAAGACCACAAGAAATCGTATCGCTACCTTCGCGCTGATAACGCCACAGGCCGCTCTGAGCTCATCTCCGAACTCTCCGGGAAAAAATCTTTCTGTTTTGATCTCGAAACCGATTCGCTTGATGAAAAGACCGCCAACATTATCGGCATCGCCTTTTCCTGGGAAAAGGACCAAGGAGTGTATGCTGAAGTGCCTAAGGGAGACTCAGGAAAAGCAATCTTGGAATTGTTTCGTCCCATTCTTCAGAGTTCTGCTGAAAAGATTGGCCACAACCTCAAATTCGATATCGGCGTTTTGCAATGGCAGGGAATCTCCATCAGCACGCCTGTTTTCGACACCATGCTAGCCCATAGCCTGATCGAGCCCGACCAGCGTCACAAAATGGACTACCTTGCCGAGTCGATACTTGGCTACACACCGATCTCTTATGATTCCGTCTTTGGGAAGGATGGAGAGAAAAGCGGACAGATGAATCTTTTCGGCGAAGCTGAGATGGCCGGCGAAGATACCAGCGGCCCCGCCTTTGATGATATCGCCCAGTATGCCTGCGAGGATGCTGATGTGACCTGGCAACTGGCCGCTATTTTGAAAGAAAAAGTCGAGGAACTCGAACAGCACTGCGTTCTCTACGAGATTGAAAATCCTCTAGTACCTGTGCTTGTGAATATGGAAGCCGAGGGAATTCGCGTTGATCCTACTACCCTCGGCGAAATAGGAACTACCCTCGGCAAGAAGATCGACGAAATGGAAAAGGCCGTCTATGAGGCTGCTGGAACTCAATTCAATCTCAATTCTCCTAAACAGGTCGGCGAAGTGCTTTTCGACAAAATGCACCTAGTTGATAAACCCAAGAAGACCAAGACCGGACAATACAAAACCGATGAGCAAACCCTGCGCTCACTCGCTGCGAGTCACGATGTCGTCCGTGACTTACTTTCCTACCGGGAGGCCGCTAAACTGAAAAGCACCTACGTCGACGCTTTGCCGGACTCCATCTTTCAGGGCACCGGACGGATTCACACGACGTTTCATCAATTAATGACGGCCACCGGCCGCCTCGCATCGAACAACCCAAATCTACAGAACATTCCGATCCGCTCTGATCAGGGTCGGGAAATCCGACGGGCTTTTATTCCCCGCAGCAAAGAATTCACCCTATTGGCAGCCGACTACTCACAGATCGAACTCCGGGTAATGGCTTCGCTCTGTGGAGATAAAGCCATGATCGAAGCTTTTAATAACGGTCTCGATATCCACACGGCAACGGCCGCCCGTGTTTTTGATATTGAACCTGAAGAGGTTCCTTCCCATATGCGTCGTACTGCCAAAATGGTCAACTTCGGCATCATCTACGGTATCTCAGCCTTTGGATTATCGCAGCGCCTCAACGGCGAAATTTCGCGCAGCGAAGCCTCGCAAATTATTGAAGAATATTTCAAGCAGTATCCTGGGGTCAAAGACTTTCAGAGTAGCACCATCGAGCAGGCCAAGTCAGACGGCTACGTGGAAACGATGACCGGCCGGCGTCGTTACCTTCGGGACATCGTCTCCCGAAATGGCACCATTCGTGCAGCCGCAGAACGCACTGCAATCAATACCCCAATTCAGGGTAGCGCCGCCGATATGATTAAAATCGCAATGGTGAATGTGTCCAACCTCCTCGATTCAGGCAACTACGAAACTCGCATGCTCCTTCAGGTGCATGACGAACTCGTCTTCGATCTGCACCAAGATGAGCGGGAAGAACTGGTTCCCAAAATCGAAGAGGCAATGATGGAAGCTCTACCACTCAGTGTCCCAGTCGTGGTCGAGTCTGGCACCGGAGATAACTGGCTTGAGGCCCATTAATGAAAAAACCCGCTTCCTCCCGGAAGCGGGTTCCTCAAAAACCTGAGCAAAGTCTACTCCTCGCCGTCTTCAGCCGCCTCGCCGAGCCCATAGCGCTCGAAACGAGAGATACTAATTTCGTCACCAGTCTCCTTGGAGAGCTCACCGACGAGATCCTGAATAGATTTTTCGGTGTCCATAATAAAAGCTTGCTCAAGAAGGCAGTTGGTCGCGTAGAACTTACCCATCTTACCATCAATGATTCGCTCAATGATGTCAGCGGGCTTATCCTTCATCTGCTCGCGGAAGATGTCTTTCTCAGCTTCAACGAGTTCAGAGGGAACTTCGTCGCGGCCGATGCAGATCGGCTGGGAAGCTGCGATATGCATGCCGATATTCTTAACGAATGTGGTGAAAGCGTCGTTGGAGGCGGTGTCAGCTTTTCCAACTTTAACTTCAACCAAGACTCCGACCCGCCCCGCCATGTGAATGTAGGAGCCAACAACACCTTCGCAATCGAGTTCATATTTCGTAAAACGGGTCAGGCCCATGTTTTCGCCCAGTTCACCGACCTTAGCTTTGATGAACTCATCGAGAGTCGCCGCGTCACCGGAGAATTCCTGCGCAAGAAGAGCGTCGAGTGTATCAACTGTATTACTGCTCGAAGCATGATCTAGAATCTGGTCTACAAAAACAGTGAAGTTCTCGTTCTTTGCAACGAAGTCAGTTTCGCAGTTGACTTCAACGAGGACGCCAGACTTGCAATCGTCAGAAATGCGAGAGGCGACTACACCTTCCTTGGCGGCGCGGCCAGCCTTTTTCTCTGCGTCAGCGATGCCTTTTTTACGAAGAATAGTTTCTGCCTCGGCGAGGTCGCCATCTGCCTCATTGAGCGCAGCTTTGCAGTCCATCATTCCTGCGTTGGTCTTTTCCCGAAGGGTCTTAATCAGAGCTACTGTGATTTCGGCCATAATATATCGTTAGTTTTAAAGGTAATCATTGGGTCGAACGGATTCCTCAAACAGGTTCTGCCTAGGGTTCTCCGTATCGATTTTGTCGTTTTAAGACAGAATATTGTGAACAGTGATACCACCTCTCACGGTCGTGCCTCGCTTACTTGGCTACTGGGGTGATTGGCTCGATGAGTTTCTGGAGAATGACACGGATCGAGCGAATCGCGTCATCATTCGAAACAATCGGATAATCGATCACATCGGGATCCGCGTTAGAGTCAACCATGGCTACAATCGGGATGCGGAGCTTACGGGCTTCGTTAATCGCGTTATATTCGCGAGCGGAGTCCACAATAACAAGAGCGTCAGGTAGGCGCACCATGTTACGGATACCGGAAAGCCGCAGGTGGAGCTTTTCTTTCTCACGGTTGAGAGAAGCAATCTCCTTTTTGGACATTTTCTTGAAGTCAGGAGACTTCTGCAAGTTCTCAAGATATTCCATGCGTCCAACGCTCTTACGCACAGTCTCAAGGTTAGTTAAAGTACCACCGAGCCAGCGGTGATTGACGTAGAACTGCTTTGTGGAATCGGCGGCCTCGCGGACAGCTTCCTGAGCTTGGCGCTTACAACCAACGAACAGAATTTTCTTACCGGAAGAGGCAAGATCATGAAGAAACTTTCCTGCGGAATTGAGCTGTTCGACGGTTTTATCGAGGTCGATAAGATGGACGTTGTGCTTCTCTCCGAGAAGAAACTGGCGCATCTTAGGATTCCACTTGCGGGACTGGTGACCGAAATGGACACCAGCTTCGACGAGTTCAGTGATGAGTTCGTTGGACATGTTTTGAGTCGGGCCTTGTTGCAGGCAACCGAAATGGGGTGGAGAGCCCATCTTTTTAAATCTCCCTGATTCTTTCGAACCGTTGTCTCTCCGGTTATTTCATTGATGGACGGGAGGGAGGGCACTTAACGCTCAAATCACTAGAAATCAAACAAAAAGCCAAGCGTTCCCGCCAGAAAAGACAAGGGCGCTTCCGTTCTCGAAAGCGCCCTGCCTAATGAATTTGTTTTTTGAGGGATGATCAGTTTATCAAGCTGTCTCCTCGACAGTCTCTTCAGCTCCTTCCTCGGCTGAAACATCCTCTTCTCCTTCAGGCTGGATCGGCTCTCCCAACTCAGCCACGCGCATGCCGCGTGTTGTTGTGAAACCGGTTCCCGCAGGAATGAGGTGGCCCATGATCACGTTCTCCTTGAATCCGCGCAGATAATCGATCTTACCAAGGGTGGAGGCCTCGGTTAGCACCCGAGTCGTGTCCTGGAACGAGGCTGCAGAAATGAAACTGTCGGTTTCAAGAGACGCCTTGGTGATTCCTAGGAGCACCGGTTCACCTTCAGCAGGCTTACCGCCCTGCTCAGTGATATCGGCGTTGATAGCCTCAAAAGTCGTTTTCTCGATCTGGTCGCCCCAGAGGAACTGAGTATCGCCCGGATCGGTGATACGAACCTTACGAAGCATCTGGCGGATGATGATCTCGATATGCTTATCGTTAATCTCAACGCCCTGAAGACGATAAACGTCTTGAACCTCGCTAACGAGATGCTCCATGAGAGCATGTGGCCCGAGGATCTCCAGAATATCATGCGGGATCACCGCACCTTCAGTCAACTTCTGGCCCTTGTGAACCGTGTCGCCAGGTTGGACAAGGTAGTGCTTCCCAAGCGGGATGAGGTGCTCTTCCTGCTCGCCGGTTTCTGGATCAGTCACGATGAGCTTACGCTTAGCACGAACGGTTCCACCGAGCGAGACTTCACCATCGATCTTGGCGATCTCTGCAATCTCCTTCGGCTTACGAGCCTCAAATAGCTCGGCCACACGAGGAAGACCACCTGTAATATCTTTCGTTTCGGAAACCTTGCGAGGCGTCTTGGCGAGCTGGTCACCACCGGTGACCTTCTGACCTTCCTTAACGGAAAGGTGAGCTCCGGTCGGGATGGAGTAAGTTGCCAATTCTTCGCCGGTCTTCGGATCGACGATCATGATCTGCGGGTGCAGGTCCTCTTTGTGCTCGATCACGACTAGACCCTTAGTGTTGGTCTCCTTATCGATCTCGGTATCAAGGGTAATGCCTTGAATCATGTCACGGAAGGCGATCTTACCTGCTTTCTCGGTGATAACCGGGACGCTATAGGGGTCCCAAGTTGCCAAGGTTGCACCCTTCTTGACTTCACCGTTATCAGCCACACGGATCACAGAACCAGAGACCACATTGTAGGATTCAAGCTCACGACCATCTTTGTCGTGGATTGAAATCGTACCATTCTTGTTCAGAGCAACGAAGGTTTTATCAGGGGTTTCGACCGTGCGCAGATTATTGTAATGCACCACACCTCTAGCCTTCACCTTGATAATTGGCTGCTTGAACGTACCCGAGGCAACACCGCCGACGTGGAACGTACGCATTGTCAGCTGCGTTCCGGGCTCACCGATCGACTGGGCAGCAATAATACCGACAGCCTCACCGTCCTTCGCCATCACGTTGGTGGCAAGGTTCATGCCGTAGCACATCGCACAACAACCACGACGGCTTTCGCAGGTAAGTACCGAGCGGATCTTGAGTTGCTCGTGGCCGATATCATTGAGGCGAAGAGCGATCTCTTCGTCGATCATGTCGCCTGGCTTCACGACGGTCTCATCGCCATTAACCACCTTCTCCGCCGCAACACGGCCATAGATTCGGGTCTTCAGGTCAACAACCTCTTC
>DCQY01000069.1 GCA_002323995.1 Akkermansiaceae bacterium UBA1506
ATGATGCCAACGCAGTTGACTGGCAAGTCGTCAACGATGGCGTCATGGGCGGTCTATCCAAAGGAAGCTTTGCCGTGTCAAACGCGGGAATCCTTACCTTTTCGGGAACACTCTCACTGGAGAACAACGGAGGATTTTCTTCGATACGCAGCGCAGCAATCGACCGAAACCTAAGCGATGACCTCGGGATCCTCCTTAAAGTCCGAGGTGATGGGCGCACCTACACCATGCGGCTCGTATCCACCGCGACCTTTCGCGGGATGCCAGTTTCTTTTTCTGGCGAGTTCAAGACCAAGGCTGGGCAATGGGAACAAATCAAAATCCCGTTTTCCGAATTCAAAGGTGGCTGGCGAGGCATGAGACTGCCAAAAGAAACGCTCGATCCGGCGGTGATTCGCGAGATGGGGCTGCTAATCGGGGACAAAAAAAGCGGGCCTTTCAAGTTGGAGATCGAATACATCCGCACTTATGGCAAAGGACAAGGCAACTTCACTCAGCGCGAAGTGACGGCAAAGGGCAAAACAGAGGTGGCTAAAATAAATCAGTCTGCAAAAGATTCTGGCAAGGTAATCGACGCTGTTGCCAAGGATGATCGCTTCTCCACCCTCAAGGCAGCACTCGACGGGGCCAAGCTCACAACCTTTTTCCAATGGGACAACAAAAAGACTGTTTTCGCTCCCACCAATGAGGCCTTTGCCAAGCTGCCCGAAGGAACGGTCGAAGACCTCCTCAAACCGGAAAACAAAGACCGCCTTGTCCAAATTCTTTCCTATCACGTTCACCCCGGAAACCTCGATCTGCCCTCTGCTTTAAGCACGGCTAGTGTGACTACGGTTGAGAAGACGCCGCTCAAAGTTTCTTTCGAAAAAGGCACAGTAAAAGTAAACGACGCCACCATCACCGAAGCGGACATTAAATGCTCCGATGGCATCGTCCACGTCATCGACACCGTGCTCCTACCTGAGCCCAAGGAGAAGAACTTGCTCACAACTGCCCAGAGAGCTGGCAGCTTTTCCACCTTGCTGGCCGCTGCTGAAGCTGCGGGCTTAGTTCCGGCCCTCACCGGTAAGGACGAACTCACCGTTTTCGCTCCTACCGATGATGCCTTTACCGCACTGCCTAGCGGAACCGTCGAAGATTTGCTCAAGCAAGAGAACAAGAAACAGCTTATCGAGTTGCTCACCACTCACATCGTTTCTGGAAAAGTGTCTGCTGGTGATGCTCTCAACGCTGGAAAAGCCAAATCACTGAGTGGTTCCGAACTTTCCTTTAAGATCGATAACGGAGTTTTCACAGTGAATGGTTCGACCATTCGCTCCGTCGGAATCGATGGCGGTAACGGTGTCATTCACGTGATTGATTCTGTTATCGGCTTCGCAAGCGGTATGTCCGAATGTGAGTCCGGCCCCGATTTAACCAAAACGGGGGGCGCGCCCTCTACCAAAACCACGAGCACGAAAAGTGATAATGCCGCTGAGTTGATCATGGCTGCCATCGACAAAGGCGTGCCACTCTACAACAGCGGAAAAGTTTCCGAGTGCGCTGAAATTTATGAGAAAACCCTCAATTCACTTTCCGAAATGAAGCAATTTGACGCGAAAACTCGCGATGCGTTTGGCGAAGTTACCGAAGCCGGAAAACACTATGACGAAAATCGTCGAGCCTGGTTTTACCGGCACGCGCTCGATCGCACCATAGAGATGATGGTGCATTCGCGCGGCTAAGCTTTTATCCTGCCGCTGGTCACTTCACCTCGACCTTTTTTGGGAGTGGTGATGTAAGGGGCTCTAAGGTAATGCGGTTCCAAAGGGGCCTCGGACCAGTCGGCAGGATTTCCTTTTCCCACCTCTCTAGCCAGTTTCGCCGCGTCTGGATGGGCAAGTGTGACAGCTTCGTAGGCCTCCACGACTGCGGATTCGGCAGAGTATACTGGAATACCTCTCCCGGAGATCTCTTCCAATTTCGCTTCAACCTCGCCGGTCTCAATCAGTTCTGGCTCGCCTTGCAGCTTACGTTTAAGCACTTCAGAGACAGCAAATGATTGGCGTCGTGCATCACTGATTACAGCGTAGCTATCTTCCCCTACTTCCCAAGCCTCCAGTGAGGAACGCCCCAGTGCTGGTAGGCTCATGGAAAGGCTCAGACCGTTAGCCACGGCGATACCGACGCGGACGCCACTATACGAACCGGGCCCGACTCCGACGACGATGCCGGTGAGCTGATCACGATAGTCATTCATCATTTCCAAGATAGGCTCAAAGATGACGGCATTGTGAGCCCGCTCCGTGGTGAAGTCCCGCTTCCAGACAACTTCATCCGCGCGTGAATCATAGAGCGCAAGCGAAGCTCGGGGAGTAGCGGTTTCAATACCCAGGATCATCGTTCGGTTACGGTGTGTCGCCCATCAGCTTCGATTGCAAGGTCAAACCAGTATACCCTCTCGGGCATCACTTCGGGGAACTTATCGGCCCATTCCACAAGAATGACTCCGTCTTCGTCAAGGTATTCGTCCCAGCCCAGTCGCAGTAGCTCACTGACATCATCAAGCCGATAGAAATCAAAATGAAAGATCGGTAGACTGCCACCCTGATATTCCTGGACTAGAGAAAAGGTGGGGCTTGTGACCTCATCCGCCGAACCGAGCGCAGCGACAATGCCTTTACTGAGGTGCGTCTTGCCCGCCCCAAGCTGACCCTTCAACGCCACGACATCACCCGCTTTTAGATCAGCGGCGATTGTCTTTCCTGCCGCGATCATCTCAGCTTCCGATTCAACATCGATGAACAATTTAGCCATTGTCACTCACTCGTAAAATACTCCCACCCCGCCGGTAGATCACCACTTGATCCTTCCGTGATCGTTCCGATCGATGTCAGCATAACTTCGTGGAATGTCTTTTGCCACATCGCATCGAGAGCTGCCCATGTGTCAGCCGGGACCGTAATGAGCAACTCGTAGTCCTCGCCCTCAGCCACCGCGCTCTCAACGCCTATGCCGGAATTACTGGGGATGGCATCCAACTTAACGTCAAAGCCCACACCACTGGCCCGTGCCATTCGCGGCAGATCTGACCCTAACCCGTCACTCAAATCCATCATTGCATTTGGCTTAAAATGCTTGACGAGCCATTGCGCCTGTTCGAGACGGGGTTCAAAGCTGAGATGTCGCTCGCTCTCAAAAGATCCGCCGAGACGACCGGTCACGGCAATGATATCGCCAGCTTTGGCACCGGAACGAAGCACACAAGAATCACGATCCACTTCACCGGTCATGGCGACGGAAATTACTACGCCGGAATTGTTAAGCCGAGCGGTTTCTCCACCTACGACAAAACAACCTGCAGCGGCAGCGGCAGCATTGATGCCGGCGTACCAGCCATCAACTTCCTCAAGTTCTCGCCCCGCGTCGCAAACCAGCGTAACCACAGCGTGCCGCGGAATTCCTCCCATCGCGGCAATATCACTAAGCACCCGGTTGATCGACTTGCGCCCGACAAGTTCGGGATCAGTTCCCGGTAGAAAGTGAACGCCTTCGATGATGCAGTCTGTTTTGAGTAATTGCCAAGGGCCGTTCCCGATCTCGACGACGGCGCAATCATCACCTGCCCCGACGATGATGCTGGCATCGTCGGGCAGCGACGCGATTATTCGGTCGACAAGCTTATTCTCACCCAATTCGCTGAGACGTTCTCTACCTTTACCCATCTTTCTATTCAATCGGCTGCTGTGTCAGCATCAACACAATATTCGTAGCATTAAAGAAGGCATGCAGCCCCACTGGAACCCAAAGGCTTCCAGTGAAGTCGTAGGCGAAGCACAGAATCGCGGAAAAGGCGAAGAGTGGCAGCAACGCTGGCAAGTTTCCATGTACCACTGCGAAGAGCAGGCTGATCATGACCGAGGCAAAGAGCCGGCCGGTCGCATTTTTGAGTGCCCCATACATATAGCCGCGGAAGAGAAACTCCTCCGCTACAGGTGCAGCGACAACAGCACTGAAAATAGCCATCACGAGAAAGACTCGCGACTCGGCCTGCTGCAAGCTTCTCACCGGCACCTGTTCCTGGAGGCCCTCAAACATACCGCTTATCCAGTGCTCGGAAATACTTCCCACTAGCCACACACAGAGCAAAATTGAGAACACCCCGCCGACAATGGTGTAGATAACGACCCGCGGCAATTCCACTTTTTTGAGACCAAAGACTTCGTTCATGTCACGAAGGCGGATCCACTCGACGATGGCATGCACCATCATGAAGACAAAAATATAGATACCTAGGTTAAAAAAGAGCGCACCATAGGAAGGAGTCGCATCATCGTTTAGCACGCCTTCCGGATCAGTAGTGGTTTGCACCGCCGCAACAAGAATAAATGGCCCCATGAGAAACATGAGCGCCGGGAAAAACATCAGGAAAAGATCGTAGATATCCCAATGCGAGGTCGTCGGGATGGCTTGGCCGGCTTTTATCCTAACGGCAGCAAAAATCCCGACCCCGATCGCCAGCGCAAGGAGGGTAATGATCTCGATATCGAGGAGGACATATTTCGCCGCGACTTCTTCCATTCAGTAATTACACCTTAACTGAGGGTAGTTGCCAAATCTCATCCGCATATTCACGGATGGTCCGGTCGCTGGAAAATTTTCCAACGCGAGCGGTGTTGAGAATAGCCATCCTAGCCCAACGTGCCTTATCAAGATAGGCTTCGTCAACTTTCTCCTGGGCTTCCACATAAGCGCGGTAATCGGCGAGAGCGAGGTAAGGATCCCCGCCGTCGAGGAGACTGCGGCGAATGCCTTTGAAAGAATCCTTCCCAGCGAAGTAATCCGAGGTAAGCCAGTCGATCACGTCACGAAGTTCTTCGTCAGCCCAGTAGTAATCGATGGAGCAGTAGCCCTCTTCCCAGAGCGCTTCAACCTCCTCAACAGTCAGACCAAAGATGAAAATATTATCGTCACCGACCTCCTCACGAATCTCAACATTAGCGCCGTCGAGCGTACCAAGCGTGAGTGCGCCGTTCAAGGCGAGCTTCATATTACCGGTTCCTGAAGCCTCTTTACCAGCGGTTGAAATTTGCTCGGAGATATCGGCGGCCGGAATGATAACCTCGGCGGAACTGACTCCGTAGTTAGGAATGAACACCACCTTGAGCTTATCGCCAATGCGCGGATCGTTATTAATCTTCTCACCGACCGCATTGATCGCGTGAATAATTTCCTTGGCCAGCTCATAACCCGGTGCCGCCTTAGCGCCAAAAATAAAAACGCGGGGGACGATATCGAGATCAGGATTCTGAATGAGCCGACGATACTGGGTGAGGATGTTAAGCAGATTGAGATGCTGGCGCTTGTATTCGTGAAGACGCTTAATCTGAACATCGAATAACGCATCAGGATTTACCTCAATGCCACAACGATCCTTAATCAGAGCGGCGAGCTTCACCTTATTGTTGAACTTAACCTCCATGAAGGCCTCCTGAAAAGCCGAGTCATCAGCGAACTGAGCGAGGTCTTGAAGTTGATCGAGCTGGGCCGGCCATGTCGTTCCAATCTTTGAATCAATCAAAGCAGACAACTCCCGGTTGCACGCCTTGAGCCACCGACGCGGCGTGATCCCATTGGTCTTGTTCTGTATCTTACCCGGGTAAAGTTCGTCAAAATCACGGAAAAGATGCTTCCTAAGCAGTTGCGTGTGCAGAGCTGCCACCCCGTTGGTGGTATGGGAGCCAACCACCGCGAGATAAGCCATACGAACCATCTTGGGAGATCCCTCCTCAATGATCGAAAGGGCTCGCTTCTTATTGTTATCTCCTGGCCACTTGGCTTCGACGACCTCAGAGAGGAACCGACGATTGATCTCGAAAATGATCTGGAGGTGGCGAGGCAATACCTTCTCAAAGAGGGGCACGCTCCACTTCTCGAGCGCCTCAGGAAGCAGGGTATGGTTGGTGTAAGAAAAGGTCTTGGTACAGATCTCCCACGCCTGATTCCATGGCAACAGTTCTCCGTCGATGAGAATGCGCATCAATTCCGGCACGGCCACGGCTGGGTGCGTGTCGTTGAGCTGGATGGCTGCTTTCTCCGGCAAGCTGTCCCAGGTGTCGTTGGAACGACGGTGACGCTTGATGATGTCGTTAAGAGAGCAGGCAACGAAGAAATACTGCTGCACAAGACGAAGCTCTTTACCGGCCGCAGTGGAGTCGTTTGGATAAAGTACCTTCGAGATCGACTCGTTCTCCGCTTTTTCACGCACTGCTTCGACGTAACCACCGCGGTTAAAGACGTCCAGATCGAAGTCGCAGGACGCTTTACTTTCCCAAAGGCGAAGGAAGTTCACAGATGAGCCGGTGTAACCGACGATGGGGACATCCCACGGCACACCAAGAATACTGCGAGTTTCCGTCCAGACCGGTCTACCTTGGCCGAACTCATCGAAATGATTCTCGACATGTCCATAAATCGGAACTTCAACAGTGTATTCCGGACGACAGATTTCCCAAGGACTCCCAAAGCGCCGCCATTCATCTGGGGACTCGACCTGCTTACCATCGACAAACTTCTGCCGAAAGAGGCCGAACTCGTAGTTGATGCCATAGCCAACTGAGGGGAGATCAAGTGTCGCAAGCGAATCGAGGAAACAGGCCGCGAGGCGTCCGAGACCACCGTTACCAAGTCCCATATCCGGCCCCTCTTCGAGCAATTCGTTAAAGTCGATCCCCAGCTCAGCGACGGCGTCGCGACAGTCTTCGTAGAGTCCTAGGTTGACGAGATTATTCTCCAGAAGGCGCCCCATGAGATACTCGAGAGAAAAGTAGTAAACTCGGCGCACATTATTCTCGCGATGAGACCGGTGCTGATTCGTCGCCGTTTCAAGCATACGGCCGCGAACAGCGAGACTGACAGCTCTCCACCAGTCACCCGGAGTTGCGGACTCCGGACTGTGGGCCTGATTACGGATGAGGATGCGGAGGATGTCCTTTTTGATTTGCTCTTTCTGCGACGGGGTTTGAGCAGCGGCAGGTTCACTCATTTGCGATTCCATGTTATTACTACGTTAGGATAATTGAGGTGCCTGAACGGAAATACTTTCGTCGAGAACGCGGCGTACAAAGGCTCCCACTCCGGGTTCTCCTGATTCTCTTGGCCCTGCGAGGTTCAATATTTCAATTCGGTGTTTGTTTATAAAATCCCTCAACTCAGTGGAGGGCCTGTCTGTCTTCGATTCCGAAAGGATTAAGCAGGGTCGGTTCCAACTGGTAGTGAATTTTCTTGTTAAAGCGGTTCCACCCTTTAATTCAGACCCCAGCAGAATAATTACCGTTCCGTCGCTATCCCTCACGTTGTATTCTGTACGCTGAGCATAGCTTTCAGATGGAGTTTCTCGAAGAGGAAAACGCGAATCGATCGTTCCATCCTCAGCGAGACGACCAGAGGGGCACCATCCCCCGCACTCAATGCCCCGATCCAAGGCCCAGTCTAAAGCGGATCTATCTACCCCCGTTTGGCCTCCCGAAACGATTTTTCGAACCATCGGAAAACTAAGCAATAAACGGGACCCCAAGAGGATTGTGTCAGTCGTCCAACCCAATTGAGCTGCGTTCGAAGAGATTATTCTCCGACCTTGAAGAGTTCCACCTCAAAGATAAGAGCGCTGTAAGGCTTAATGTCGGCGCCGGCGCCACGCTCACCGTAGGCGAGGCTGTAGGGAATGAAGAAGCGATACTTGGATCCTTCATTCATCAACTGAAGACCTTCGGTCCATCCGGGGATGACACGATTGAGAGGAAAGCTGGTGGTTTCGCCACGATCGACGCTGCTGTCAAACACTGTGCCGTCAATGAGAGTGCCGTGGTAGTGAACTTCGACTACATCAGTGGAATTAGGCTGGGCGCCATTCCCTTCGGTGATGACTTCATACTGGAGTCCAGACGGAGTGCTCTTAATGCCATCCTTTTTCAAGTTCGCTGCGAGAAATTCCTTACCGGCAATGAGGTTGTCCCGGTCGGTGCCGGTAGCGCTTTTTTCATCGAGAATCTTCTGATTGGCGTCAAACGCGGCAGTCACCTCGTCATCAGAGAGCAGTGGCTCACCACCCTTTACCACCGTTTGAAAGGCGCTGGCAAACTGGTCGAAGTCAATCTCGATGCCGCGCTCGGTAAGTTGCTTGGCAATCATGAGTCCGTAAGAGTAACTCACTCGTTGTTCGAGTGATTCCGGCTTGGATGCTTCGTCGGCATTCATAGAGGTCGTATTCAGAGCGGAAACCAGCAGGCATCCCAGAAACGCCGATGTTTGGTAAATTTTTGAGCACATTTTAGATCAGCTTCGTTTGATGCTGTTCGCTGTGGGCATCCATAGCAAACAGAGCGTTGAAAGCTAAGCGGAATCCGTCTGCGGTCAAGGCTTAGAGCGGTAACGGCCCCTCAGCACGGAAGTCTGGAGAAAAGAGGTCTTTTTTCGCTCTAATAAGCTGCCCCTACGATGCGTCTTGTCTGGTGTATCAGAGCGATGATCTATTTGCGTGAAAACGTCCGATCTTTGCTCTTTATACCGCAAAAGTCTGGACATAAATCGCATAAACTTCATGATTTATTAAAGTTTCCAAAAATATTTGAAAACTTTAACAATTGAATTTAACCTCTGGATGAGTCACGCAATGCCATCTAATCGCTTTCTATCGTCTCTGCTCCTCTTGGGTGCCGTTTTTTTCTTGTCGGCAGGGTCCGCCCTAGCCTTCAAGACTGTCATTATTGATGCTGGACACGGTGGTCGTGATCTCGGAGCAGCAGACTCTTACGTCTACGAAAAGCACATTAATCTCGACGTGGCTCGCCGCCTCGAGCGCACCCTGAAGGAAGCAGGCTTCAAAACCGTAATGACTCGCACAACCGACGAGTTTATCGCTCTTTCGGAGCGCTCTTCCCGCGCCAATCGTTATCGTAACGCGGTATTCGTCAGCGTTCATTTCAACTCCGCATACCGGACCTCGGCCGTAGGGATCGAAACATTCTACCGTAGCTCGAGCTCCGAGAATTTCGCCAAGTATGTGCAGAACGAGCTCATCGCCAATATGGGCTCTACCAATCGTGGTGTGAAGACCGCTAACTTTTCTGTGCTTCGCTACACGAAGCACCCCGCCATCCTTATTGAGGGTGGTTTTATCAGCAATAGAACTGAACGTGGTCAAATGATGGATCCGCAATTTCGACAAGTCATCGCCGATTCCATCGCACGCGGCATTATTCAGTTCAATCGACGCCGCTTCTAGGCCATACTGAAGGACGATGCTGGTTACCTGTCAGCAAATGTTCGACGCTGAGGCGCAGCTATTTTCTACCGGCATTTCCGCCGAATCCTACATGGATGAGGCCGGGCGTCGCTGTGCTCTCGAGATTCGACGCCTGTGCCCCTCCCCTGCCACGGCTGAGATTTTCTGCGGTAAGGGCAACAATGGTGGTGATGCTCTCGTCATCGCCCGCTGGCTGAAACGCTGGGGCTGGCGCACGAACCTTCACTTCTCTCACGGACGAGACGATATTTCCGACCTCGCCCGCATCAAACTGGAGCAGTATCGTAGCGAACCCGGTCGCGACTCCGTGACTAGCAATCAGGTCATATGCGTAGACGGGCTGCTAGGTATTGGAGCCGTCGGAGATTTGCGCGGCGGTGTTCGCGAACAAGCCGATCGCATCAACCAACTCCGCAACGAAACCTGGGCCACCTGCTTCGCTGTCGATACCCCCTCAGGTCTGAACGCGGATACCGGCGAAGTCTGCAAAGGCGCCGTCATCGCGGACGTGACCCTTACAATTACCTGCGCTAAAACAGGCTTTGCTTCTGATCACGCTATCAATCACGTAGGCCGGATCGCCCTTATCCCTTTGGATATTCCCGTCAACGAATGTGCCACTGAAGTAAATCTGCTCTTTCCAACCAACTTGCTCCCCCGCCTGAAACGCCGCGATTTCGATACCCATAAAGGAGCCGCAGGAAAAGTCGCCGTCATTGCCGGTTCCCGCGGTCTCACCGGCGCCGCCTCTCTCACCGCTTCCGGTGCCTCAGCCATTGGCGCAGGACTTGTCACAGCTCTTGCCTCGGAGGAATCTTACGAGGTCATCGCGGCCCAGGCGCCAACCGAGATCATGGTCCGCCCCGGGCGCAGCCGCAAAACAATTGATCAACTCAACCCCGACGTGATCGCCATCGGCCCGGGTCTTGGTGACGAAGTGCCAGCCGAGCTAATTGAACTGATGCTCAACCACCCCGCTCCAATGGTGATTGATGCTGATGCCCTCAACGCCCTAGCAAAACATCAGATCGACCCGGCCGAGCTTCCCCCAAATCGCGTGCTCACTCCCCATCCCGGCGAATTGGCTCGGCTCACTGAAAAAGACGACGATCGCGTCTCACTGACTCGCCAACTCGCAGACAAATGGGGGGTCACCCTACTCCACAAAGGAGCCCGCTCCGCCATCGCAACCCCGGGGTCACCAGTCGAGCTTAACACCACAGGTCATCCCGGCATGGCCAGCGGCGGGATGGGCGATGTGCTCACAGGCATGTGCGCCGGCTTGATCGGTCAGGGTGTCAGTCAGCATGATGCCGCATGCCTCGGCAGTTGGCTTTTGGGAAGGGCGGCCGAGCTCGCTACAATGTGCGACAAGCGTGCCAACGAATCCATTACAGCCCACTCCGTGGCCTCTCATCTTGGGATTGCTCTCCGCGAGCTTCAGACGGAGATGATTGGCTAGGGGGCACCGTTTCCAACCGGCTAAAAACTTTTATTCGAAGACTGCGCACCACTCCAAAATCGAACCGCTACCCGGCGTCTCGGCGATCCCCGCATTTACCTCCTTAGCGATACATCCCCGACCCAAGATAAGCAACATCCCTGCAAAGAGCACAAATAATAGGGCGCCGAAAAGTCGGTCACTCAAATTGGCCATTGGTTGCCAGGTAAGCAATAGCCCCGTAAAGAGCACAAATGAGAACAAAAAGGCTCACGCCGACAATCACAGAGAGCTTCACCCACTTTTTTGCCTTTTTCGAAGCTTCTTTGGCTAAGGCAACGTCTCCTGCCTGAAGAAAAGGCTGAACCCTGGTGGCGTAGACGATCGCAGGAATAGCAAATGGCCAGAAGAAAAGCAGAAAACAAAGGATCGACTGCCAGAGGTAGGTCGGCACCTTTTCCATTCGTGCTTGCGAATCTGGTGCAGGCGTCATAGCCGGAGAGCTGGCCGCGGCTGCCGTCGTAGCCGCGGCTGAACTTGGTATCGCAGGAGGAGTCACTGCTTCAACTTCCAACTCGGCAGACTCATCATTCTTGCCAGCATTAGCCAGTTCGGGAATGCTTTTCAAAGCGACCCAGTCCGTCATGGTTTTATTCCAGACCAGGTCAGAGCCTTTGACCTGACCAGAGCGGAACAACTCGATCAGATCCTCTTCGCTGACGGGTCCTTCTTGCTGTCCTGCGGAAGCGTAATACCAGTCCATTTTATAACGATATTCAGTTTGCGGTCACTTCTGCGAGAATCCGCTCCTGACAATTATGCATTAACTCGCAGTCCGGTTCAACCAGATCCGTGTGCCCATTCAAGTGCAGAAGACCATGAATGATGTAGAGCAGCATTTCTATCTGAACATCGTTACCATGGCGAGGCCCCTCCTGCCGCGCCGTGTCGACGCTGACTAGAATCTCGCCATGGTGAAACGTGATCACATCGGTGGGCGTCGGGTCATCCATGAAACGACCGTGCACCTCAGCGATGGTTTCATCAGAAACCACAGAAATCTCGATTCCCTCCAGGCCTGAGAGAAAGGCCTCTTCCGATCCGGCAGACTCGAGACAATGCAAAAAGGCTTCACGAGCTTTGGCTGTGAGCCAATTTAGATCAAGATCCTCGCAGTCGGCGTGAGCAAACAGCTCGATCGAAGGAACCGGGTCAGCCATGCCTGCAGTAGATCCAAACTTCAATTCAAGAGCCACTGGCCGCTTTTTCAGCCGAAGGACTCTCCTCAGATTCTTTCGAGTCAGCCGCTGTTTCCACCTTCTTTTTAAGACGCACGGTCTTCTTCTGACGGACCTTCTCTGCACTCTCCTCGATTTTCGGATACTCGATCCGCGTGTGCATCATGCTCAGAAGGGTGGCAGAAAAGCTTTTCTTGATCGCGGCCAGATCCGCTAGGGTGAGGGCGGCATTGTCTAACTGGCCGTCATTAAGGCGATCGCGAAAAATGTTGTCGATGAGTTCATCGATCTTTTTCGGTGTCGGCTTCTGAAGGCTCCGAGAAGCACTTTCTACGGAATCCGCCAGACTGATGATGGCACTTTCACGAGTGCGGGGCCGCGGTCCAGCGTATCGGAAGCTGCCTTCTTTGATCTCAGGAATATCTTCTTCATGAGCTTTACCTTCCTTAACAGCGGCTTCGATTTCATCGCGCTGTTGTAGAGCTCGATGGTAGAAATACCTGATCAGCGAGGTGCCATGGTGTTCGCGAATCACACTGACGATCTGCGGGTTCAGTTTGTGCTTGATCGCCATATCAACACCATCTTTCACGTGCGCCATGACGATGAGTGCGCTCATGCTTGGCGTCAGTTCATCGTGAGGGTTGAGTCCGTCACCGATATTCTCCACAAAGTAAGCCGGCTTGTTCATTTTGCCGATATCATGAAAATACGAACAGACACGACACATGACCGGACTAGCGTCAATCGCTTCAGCCGCGGTCTCAGCTAAAGTCGCTACGACGAGGCTGTGGTGGTAAGTTCCGGGTGCTTCGATAGTCATCTGCTTGAGTAGCGGATGGTTCAAGTCTGCTAGTTCAATCCAAGAAACATCCGTAGTGATACGGAAGGTCGCTTCGAAGAGAGGTAGCAATCCACTCACGAGAACTGCGGTCAAAGTTCCAACAAGAATCGCAGACAGAGCCTGCTTTCCTACCATTTCGGTCGCTTCAAAACCGGGCCACTGGATCTGACCAAGTGTGAATGCCAAAAGGACACAGGCCACACCGGAGTAGACCCCGGCTACGACCAATCGACTGCGACGGCGCACGCGGTTCGTCAGGTAGAGGGCGACAAACCCGCAGATCATTGAGAATATTACGAAAAGAAAAGCGTCATCCTTGGCCACGGTCATGCCACCAAAGAGACTGGCATAAACAACGGCAAAAGTGCCGTGACGTCGACCAACCATGAGCGAGAGCACGATGGGCGCATAAATGTAGGGCTCGACGAGGAATTTGAAACCACCCTCTGGCGCGAAGGTCATGGCAACGTATTCGCTCAATTTCACCAGCAGCAACTGTGTCAGGATGACCGATAACATCAGGGTAATCTTGGAGTTCTCGGTAAATGACTGGGTGAGGCTCACGTTCCAGTGAACCATCATCGTCGCGGTAATCACCGACACCACGACAACGGCCTGCAGCGGGTTATCTGCAAAGATCGAATTGGCGCTCGAGGAGAAAATGACCCATCCCGAGACCAGCGTAGCGAAAAAGAAAAAGAGAAGTCCACGCACCTGCCAACCCGAGCGCATCATCTCGGACATGGCCGTTTCGTTCGGCTTGCGGCGCTTCTGCCCACTGGAAAACCCGCGGCTCTGAAGTCGCTTCTGAGAAAGGAAATGAAACATGTTTGCGTGCAGAACCCGCGCCGGAATTCGGAGG